>NZ_JBSGSG010000005.1:0-215107 GCF_053606765.1 Streptomyces sp. NPDC055189 | reverse complement strand
GGCGCCGTAGCGCCCGCCGGGGCCGTCTCCCGCACCCCCGTGGCGGGAGCTATTCGGTCGCGATGGCGTTCAGGACGTTCATCCGGCCCGCCCGGAAGGCGGGGACGAGGGCCGCGAACAGGCCCACGAAGGCCGAGCCGATGAAGACGGTGATGATCGTCGGCCAGGGGATCTCCAGGACCTTCAGGCCCTCCAGGGCGAGCAGCTTCTGGGCCGTCGCCCCCCAGCCCATCCCCAGGCCCAGGCCCAGCAGCGCGCCGAAGAGGGCGATGACCACCGACTCCATGCGGATCATGCGGCGCAGCTGGCGGCGCGAGAGGCCGATCGCCCGCATCAGGCCGATCTCCCGGGTCCGCTCGACCACCGAGAGGGCGAGGGTGTTCACGACGCCCAGGATGGCGACGATGATCGCGAGACCGAGCAGGCCGTAGACCATGTTCAGCATCTGGCCGACCTGGTCCTTCAGGGTCTGCTTGAAGTCGGTCTGGTCCATGACCTTGTACTGCGGGTAGTCGGACATGGCCGCCTTCAGCGACTTGTACGCCGCTTCCTGCTGGCCCTTCGCCGCCTTGGCGAACATGATCTCGTTGGGCGGCATCCGGTCGGCGGGCACGTACTTCGCCGCCGTCGTGATGTTGACGTACATCGCGCCCGAGTCGATCGATGTCTCGCTCGACGTGATGGCCCGGACCGTCATCTCGCCGGTCCTGCCGTGGTCGAAGGCGAGCTTCACCTTGTCGCCCAGCGCGATGCCGTGGTCCTTGGCGAAGTCCTCGCCGACGGACATGGAGTCCGGCTTGTAGGCGTCGGCGAGCTTTCCGGCGACGGTCTCGCTGCGCAGGTCCTCGGCGTACGTCGCGTCGGCGGCGCTCAGGCCCACCTTCTTCGCGGTCTTGCCGTTCGGGGCCGTCAGGTCGGCCTTGATGTCCTTGTACTGGGTGATGTGGGCGATATGGTCGGCCTTCTCCAGGGACTTCGCGGCCTTGGGGGTGATCGCCTGGCCGTTGTTCGACTGGATGATGAAGTCCGCGCCGACCGACTTGTCGAGCTCGTCCGTCGCGGAGGCGACCATCGAGGAGCCGACCACGGAGAGGCAGGCGACCAGGGCGAGGCCGATCATCAGGGCCGCGCCGGTGGCGCCGGTGCGACGCGGGTTGCGCAGGGCGTTGCGCTCGGCCATCCGCCCCACGGGACCGAACCACCGAAGGAGTACGGCACTGATGACGCGGACCACGCCGGACGCGAGGACCGGGCCGATGACGACGAAGCCGATGAGGGTGAGGACCACGCCGCCGCCGAGCAGGAGCGAACCGTCGCTCGCCTTGTCGGCCTGCGAGGCGGAGTAGAGGCCGAAGGCGCCGGCGCCGGTGAGGACCAGGCCGATGACCGCGCGCAGGGCGCTCGCCCTGCCGTCGGCCGGGGTTCCGGCGTCGCGCAGGGCGGCCATCGGGGAGACCTTGGCGGCGCGCCGCGCGGGGAGGTAGGCGGCCAGGACGGTGACGACGATGCCCAGGACCATGCCGACCACGGGTGTCGTCCACTTGACCGTGAGGTCCTGCGTGGACAGTTCCATGCCCATGCCGGACATGAGCTGCATCAGGCCGACGGCGAGCCCGACGCCCGCGCCGACCCCGAGGACCGAGCCGATGACGCCGAGCATCAGGGCCTCGACGAGCACGGAGCGGTTGACCTGCTTGCGGCTGGAGCCGATGGCCCGCATCAGGCCGATCTCGCGGGTGCGCTGGGCGACCAGCATCGAGAAGGTGTTGATGATGAGGAAGATGCCGACGAGGAAGGCGATTCCGGCGAAGCCGAGCATCGCGTACTTCATGACGTCCAGGAAGCCGCTGACGCTCTCGCGGTTGTCGTCCGAACTCTCCTGCTGCGTCTTGACCTTGTACGCGGAGGCGTCCGCGCCCATGGCCCCGGCCACGTTCCGCTTGAGCACCGCGTCACTGACGCCCGCCTCGGCGGTGACGTTGACGTGCGTGAACCGGCCGGTGGCGCCGAGGAGTTCGCGCTGTGCGGTCGGGGTGTCGAAGTAGACGATCGCGGCACCGGGGTTGGTTACCTTGAAGGTGGCGATGCCGGAGATCTTGGCGGTGTGGTCGCCGGTGACGGCGATGGTGCGCAGCTCGTCACCGATCTTGAGGTCGTGCTTGTCGGCGGTGTCGGCGTCGACCATCACGTCGGTGGGTCCGCGCGGGGCGTGCCCGGAGGTGATGTCCATCGAACGCAGGTCGTTGTGCGTCCAGTTGCCCGCGATGGTCGGTCCGCCGCTGGTCGGGCCGACGTTGTCCTTCTTCGCGTCGACGACGGTGACGCTCTCGCTGCTGACCGCGCCCTCGGCGGACTTGGCGCCCTGCGCCTTCTTCGCCTGCTCGACGACCGACGCGGGCATCGACTCGGGCTTGCCCGTGTCGGGGCTGTCGCCGGGGTCGGTCGCGGACTTGGAGGTGACGGTGACGTCGGCGGACGTGGCGGCGAAGAGCTTGTCGAACGTCGTGTTCATCGTGTCGGAGAAGACGAGCGTGCCGCAGACGAACGCCACCGACAGGATCACGGCCACGGCGGAGAGCGCCATGCGGCCCTTGTGCGCGAAGAAGTTGCGCATGGAGGTCTTGAGGACGGTCATGACGTACGCCCCCGCGCGTCGAAGTCCTTCATGCGGTCAAGGACGGACTCGGCGGTCGGCGAGTACATCTCGTCGACGATGCGGCCGTCCGCGAGATACAGGACGCGGTCCGCGTACGAGGCGGCGACCGGGTCGTGCGTGACCATCACGATGGTCTGGCCGAGCTCGGTCACCGACTTGCGCAGGAAGCCCAACACCTCGGCGCCCGCACGGGAGTCGAGGTTTCCGGTCGGCTCGTCACCGAAGATGATCTCGGGGCGTGCGGCCAGGGCGCGGGCCACGGCGACGCGCTGCTGCTGGCCCCCGGAGAGCTCGGTGGGGCGGTGCTTGAGGCGGCCCGCGAGACCGACGGTCTCCACGACCTGGTCGAGCCAGCCGCGGTCGGGCTTACGGCCCGCTATGTCCATCGGGAGCGTGATGTTCTCGATGGCGTTGAGCGTCGGAAGCAGGTTGAACGCCTGGAAGATGAAGCCGATCCGGTCCCGGCGCAGCTGCGTGAGCTTCTTGTCCTTGAGGCCGGTGATCTCGGTCTCGTCGAGGTAGATCTGCCCGGAGGAGACGGTGTCGAGGCCCGCGAGGCAGTGCATCAGGGTCGACTTGCCGGAGCCGGAAGGACCCATGATCGCGGTGAACTGCCCGCGTGCGATGTCCACGTCGATCTCGTCGAGCGCGACGACCCGGGTCTCCCCGGTCCCGTACGCCTTCACGACCTGGCGCGCCCGTGCCGCCACGGCCGTACGCCCTCCAGTGCCCCCGTGCCTGGGAATGGTTACAGCCGATGTCACGGTAAGTCTCCTAAGTCGGTTACGCGGTAGGTCAGGTGTGTTCGCCGCGCATAAAGATTCTGGTCGTCCGACGGCCCGAGCACCCTGGTGCCCGGCGCAGTCTTCTGCTGGGGAAAACCCCACCCCCGAAGGTGTGGCCGGCCGGACCCGGGCGCTCCCCGGCCCGGCCCCGGGGCGACTTCCCCGGCCCGCCCCGTCGGCATAAAGCCAATCTAAGAAGCGCCCGCGGCCTTCTCGTCCTCCGGCAGTACGAACGCTCCCCGGTCCGTAGTACGGAGGATCCCTTAGGGGATCTCCACCTCCCGGTGGAGCCGTTCTCGGGGTCGCTCCACCCTCCTGCCGAGCGGACACCGGCCCACCTGCCGGGATGCTCTCCACCCCTGCCCCCGACGCGCACCGGGTGAGATGGTGAGCCGGAACAAATAGATGCAGGGGGAAGGAATCTCGGTGGACGCGGACGGCAACCCCAATACGTCGGGCGCGGAGACGTCGGACGCGTCGGGCGCGGATACGTCGGGCGCGGACGGCATACGGCGGCGCCGCGGCCCCGTCGTCGCCGCCCTCATGCTCGCCATGGCGCTCGCCGCCCTGGACTCCACGATCGTCTCGACCGCCATCCCGCAGATCGTCGGCGACCTCGGCGGCTTCTCCGTCTTCTCCTGGCTCTTCTCCGGCTATCTGCTCGCCGTCACCGTCACCCTGCCCATCTACGGCAAGCTCTCCGACACCTTCGGCCGCAAGCCCGTCCTCATCGCGGGCAGCATCCTCTTCCTGCTCGGCTCGGCCCTGTGCGCCGTGGCCTGGAACATGGGCGCGCTCATCGCCTTCCGCGTCGTCCAGGGCCTGGGCGGCGGCGCGCTCCAGGGGACGGTGCAGACACTGGCCGCCGACCTCTACCCGCTCAAGGAACGCCCCAAGATCCAGGCCAAGTTGTCCACCGTATGGGCCACTTCGTCGATAGCGGGCCCCGCGCTCGGCGGCCTGATCGCCGCGTACGCCGACTGGCGCTGGATCTTCCTGATCAACCTGCCCATCGGCGCGGTCGCCCTCTGGCTGATCGTGCGCCACCTGCACGAGCCCGAGCGCGCGGCGGTCACCCGGGGGCGCATCGACTGGGCCGGCGCGCTCACCGTCTTCGCCTGCGGCGGCATCCTGCTCACCGCGCTCGTGCAGGGCGGCGTCGCCTGGGGCTGGCTGTCCCCGCAGTCGCTCGCGCTGTTCGCGGGCGGACTGCTGCTCGCCGGAGCCGTCGTGGTCATCGAGCGGCGCGCGGCGGAGCCGATCATCCCCGGCTGGGTCTGGCGCAGGCCCACCATCGTGGCGGTCAACCTCGCGCTCGGCGCACTCGGCCTCCTGATGGTCGCACCCACGGTCTTCCTGCCCACGTACGCCCAGTCCGTGCTCGGCCTCGCGCCGATCGCCGCCGGGTTCGTGCTCTCCGTGATGACGCTGAGCTGGCCGGTATCGGCCGCCCTGAGCCAGCACGTCTACCGCAGGCTCGGCTTCCGGGACACGGCGCTCATCGGTATCGGCGGGGCGGCGCTCTTCCTCTTCGCGTTCCCGTTCCTGCCCTATCCGGGGCAGGCCTGGCAACCGGCCCTGATCATGCTGCTCCTCGGCGCGGCACTCGGCCTCTTCCAACTGCCGCTGATCGTGGGGGTGCAGTCCACCGTCGGCTGGTCCGAGCGCGGCACGGCCACCGCGTCCATCCTCTTCTGCCGCCAGATAGGCCAGACGCTCGGCGCCGCCCTCTTCGGCGCGGTCGCCAACGGGGTCCTCACCGCACGGCTCGGCGGCGCGGGCTCCCTGGACTCGGTGGCGCACGCCCTGGAGAACCCGGCCTCCGTCGCCGACCCCGAACGGCTGCGCCGCGCGGTCGACTCGGCGGTGGACACGGTGTACGTGGGGGCGGGTTGCGCGGCGGTCATCGCACTCCTCGTACTGGTGTTCCTGGCCCCTCGGCGCTTCCCGGTAATCGGTGCGCAGGGCCCGGAAAACGGGACGGCACAGGCCCCGGAGAGCAGGGAGAACGCCGAACAGGCCCCGCGCGAAAGCCCCCTGAACAGACCGGCCGAATAGACCGACCACCCAGTATGTGCAAAACCTTACGCGGCTCTACTACTTACAAGTAACGTGCTCGATCCTCACCTCTCGCTCCCTGCGGTCCCGCACCGGACCGACGCCGCGCAAGGAGAACCGGGATGTCCTACCCTCACCAGCCCCAACGCCCCGACCGCTCCCAGCAACCCGACCGCTCACAGCCGCCCGCCCACCCCCGGGAACCACACCACCCCCACCACGCCTACCGCCCCCACCTCCCCCCGCACCACTCCTCCCCCTCCTACCCCACCTATCCCTGGCAGCCCGTCGCACCGCCCCCTCCCCCGCCGCGCCCCCGGCTCCCCCGCCACCCCGCACTCGGCCGCCACAGCGACCTGCGCCATCTGCGCAGCGCCTACCGCTGGCAGCGCCGCGTCGCCACCCTCACCGCGCTCGGCTACTTCACGCTCTTCCTGATCCTCTCCGCCTTCGCCCCGTCCCTGATGACGGACCCGGTCTCCGGCGGCCTGACCACCGGCCTGCTGCTCGGCCTGTGCCAGGTCCCCGTCACCCTCGTCGCCATAGCGCTGTACGAGTACACGGCCCGCCGCAGGGTCGATCCGCTGTCCGAACGGCTGCGCAAACTGGCGGAGTTGGAGGCCAACCGATGAGCTCCGACACCGCTCCCGTGGCCCCCTGCGTCACGCTGGCCGCCGACTCGGCCCAGGCCATGTCCCTGGTGGCGTTCACCGCCGTCGTCACGCTCACGCTGCTCCTGTGCGTCATGACGGGCCCCGACCGCGACAATCTCGGCGAGTTCTACGCGGGTTACGGTGCGCTTTCGCCGATGCGCAACGGACTTGCCATCGCGGGCGACTACATCTCGGCGGCGACCGTCCTCGGCACGGGCGGAATCATCGCGCTCCTCGGGTACGACGGGGTGGTCCTGGCCCTGAGCACGGCCCTGTCCCTGATGCTCCTGATGTTCCTGCTGGCCGAACCCCTGCGTAACGCGGGCCAGTTCACCATGGGCGACGTACTGGCCCGCAGGATGCCGGGCCGCGCCGTACGGATCACGGCCTGCGCGGCGACCCTCGCCGCGCTCATCCCCCTCATGCTGGTGCAACTCGCGGGCGCGGGCGACCTCCTCTCCTTCATCCTCGGCTTCTCCGGCGAGGGCGTGAAGACGGGCTGCGTCGTCGCACTCGGCGCGCTCATGATCAGCTACGCGGCGATCGGCGGCATGAAGGGCACCGCCCTCATCCAGATCCTGAAGATCGTGATGCTGCTCGGCTCCGGAGTGGTCATCGCCGCCCTGATCCTGCGCCGCTTCGACTGGGACGTCGGCGCCCTTCTGGCAGCCGCCCAGAAGGGCAGCGGGGCGGGCCCGGCGTTCCTCCAGTCAGGGCTCCAGTTCTCCGGAGGCCCGCACCCCGGCCTGGACATGATCAGTTCGGAGCTGACGGTCGTACTCGGCGGCGCCTGCCTGCCGCACGTCACGATGCGGATGTACACGGCGCGCAGCGCGCAGGAAGTGCGCCGGTCCATGTCGTGGGCGGTGTCGTCGGTGGCGCTCTTCGTCGTCATCATCGCGATCGTCGGCTTCGGCGCGACGGCGATGGTCGGCCGGGCGGCGATCGCACAGGCGGACCCGCAGGGCAACACGGCGTACCTCCTCGGCTCCAGGGCGGTGTTCGGCGCCAACGCCTCCACGGCGGAGACCCTGATCTTCACGACGGTCACCACGGCGATCTTCCTGACCCTGCTCGCCTCGGTCGCCGGCATGATCCTGGCCTGCGCCAACTCCCTGGCCCACGACGTCTTCGCCCACCTGCGCCTGCGCAGGGAACTCACCCCGCGCCGCGAGATGACACTGGCCCGCATCTCGGCGCTGGCCGTGGGAGGCGTGGCGATCGTCCTGGCGGTCATGGTCCAGCACCACAACCTGCAACCGCTGGTCACCCTCTCCTTCTGCCTGGGCGCATCGGCGCTGGCCCCGGCACTGGTCTACAGCCTCTTCTGGCGCCGCTACACCCGCAGGGGCCTGCTGTGGACCCTGATCGGCGGCACCGTCGGCTCCGTCATCATCATGACGGGCACCAACCTGGTCTCGGGCTCCCCCACGTCGGCCTTCCCGAACCACGACTTCAACTGGTTCCCCTTCACCACCACAGGCATCGCCTCCATCCCCCTCGGCTTCCTCCTGGGCTGGCTGGGCACGGTGTCATCGGGCCCAAGAGAGTCGGACGAACAGCGCAGGCGATACGAGGCGGTGGAGGGCTGGATCTTGGCGGGGATCAAGCGGGGGTGAGCGGTTGGAGGGCTCGGCCGGAGGCAGCCTTGGCGTCACACAGCGCCGCCCGCACGGCGGCGACTCCGCGCGTGAGCGCTGTACCGCTGCCCACCTGAGGCTGGACTGCAGATTCGGCCCGCGCAGGACCGCATGCCGGACACCAATCCTCCTCCGCCACTGGCAGGAAGAGATACGGCTGGGTGTGCTTCCCCGCGCACTCCCTCATCCGCGCTACACGCGGTTCGGTTTCAGGCGGCACGGCGACGGAAGGCGAGGGGCAGCGCAGAAGATGGCGCACCAGGCCACCAGGGTGATGGATTTCCTGGCCGAACGCAGGCAGCCCGCGGCGTACGACATCTCGCACATCTTCGACGGAATGCCCGAGCCTCAGCCACTCGGCCGCCTGCACCGCGAGATGCGGCAGCATGCCGCGCGGCACACGCAGGCGGGGGTCGAGCAAGTGCAACTCCTCGACGACGCGAAAGGCATCGACGCTCACAACGCCTTCGCCTTCGGCTTCGGCTTCGGCTTCGACAGGTGGATGGAAGGTGTTTCCTGCGGGGTTGCCCTTGGGAAGACGGCCGACGGCCCGGCCGATCGGCCCACCGGCGGCCGGTTCCCCGACCGTCGGGTCAGCAGCCGCGTCGCCGTCCCGCACCGAAGCCGCGTCCGCACCACTCAGCGAAACACTGGAGACCAGTTGCCGAGTCGTCCAACGCCCACGAAGACCCTGCTCACGCCACTCGTGGAAGTATCCCTCGGCCTTCAACTCCCGCTTGGCGCGGAGGAATGCACACTTTCCGATACCCGCGCGTTCCGCGGTTCGGGAGAGAGAATCCTTGGCGTCAGCGGGTAGCGACAGTTGCCAGGTCAGCAACCGAACGGCATCGGAGGAGAGACGGGGATGACGGATGATTTCGTTCGGCACCTGCGAGAAGAAACGGGCAGGGGCGATAGCATGACGAAGCATTTCCCGGTGGTCCTGTCCACTGGTGATGAAGGCCCTCGGCGCCGGGTGCGAACCGGCGACGGGGGCCGCCTCACATCCAGCGCGAAACGGATACATGAGGCAAGCTGACGCGCTCACCGTACAGGAACTCCCGTATACGTTCAGTTACTTCGGGTGACTGCCGCTGATGGGAAGCCTCTTCGCAATGGCAGCCGCCGCAGTCAGGGCCTGGTCCCATGGATAGGCATCCGGCTTGCCTGTACCAGGCTCGTTCGGTACGAACCCTCCTTCGCCGTAGAGCACTTGGACTCCCATGGCCCGCAGCTCGTCGACGCTCCGCGCAAACTGTCTGTGTTTCACGTATGCCGCGTTCACGCATGGCATCGTGATGAGCGGGATGCCCTTGCCGATGCCCTCAGCAACGAATCCAACGACGAACTTGTCCGTGATGCCCTGAGCCCACTGGTTGAGGGTGTTGAACGTCGCGGGTGCAAGGATCGCCACATCCGCGCGCGGCCAGACGTCCGGCTCCGTCGGCAATTTGTACCGGCTGCGCACCGGATGCCCGGTAAGCGCCTCCAAATCGTTCAGCTCGTTCGCGAGCCACTCGGCAGCGGTGGGCGTAAGACCGAGACAGACGTCCCAGCCCTCCGACTGCGCGGTCGCGATGACCCGGCGGACGTCGAGCACGGGCGGGGCGGCGCTTCCCAGCAGGTAGAGCACACGATTCGCGGTCATGCGGGTAGTCCACCCTCACGGGGGTCGTACTCGCAACTTCCATCCCCGCGCGGCGCCGGGCCGAGTAGCGTCGCCCACCAGTCCCGAAAGGCGGCCCGGATGGTGCTTCCCGACGATGAACACACCGGCATGCGCATCGCCCACCACCGCAAGCGGGCCGGCCTCACTCAGCACGGCCTCACGCAGAAGATTCCGTACTCCTACAGCCTGCTGACTCAGGTGGAGAGCGGGCACAAACCCGCAAGTCCCGACCTCGTAGCTGCCGTCGCTCACGCTCTGCGCATCGATGTCACCGCACTCACCGGGCAGCCGTACACCACGGAGCTCCAACAGGACCGACTCGCAGAGTTGATCCGTCCGATCCGCGAATCCCTCGATCTGTACGACCTGGGTGAGGATCCGCAGGTTGCCCACCGCCCTGAGGCGTATCTGGTGACAGCGGCCGACGCCTTGTGCCGTCATGTGCGGGCAGGCGACATCCACGCCGCCGCAGCCTCACTGCCCGACGTCATCACCGAGATCACGACGGCCGCACACCGTGCCCCCTCCAGCCAGTTGTGGGCCGCCCTGGCGAGCACCTATCGCACCGCTCATGATCTCGCGGTGAAACTCGGCTACTACGATCTGTCGACGGTGGCGCTCGATCGCATGGACTGGGCGGCGATGCGAGCCTCCGACCCGCTGCTCGCTGCCGTCCGCCAGTACATGCGCGCCTTGGTCTATTTCCGCGAAGGCGCCAACTCGATCGGTGAGCGGCTCATCGATGCCGGACATGGTCTCGCCGGGCAGGCACCCGAAGGCCGTGAGCGCTCGGTGGTGACGGGCCAACTTCATCTCGGCGCGTGCATCATCGCCGCACGCGCAGGAAATGGGCAGGCCGCCGACATGCATCTCGCCGAAGCCCGCGGTCAGGCCGAACGCACCGGTGAGGCCGTTGACATTCACTGGCTGTCGTTCGGCCCCACCAATGTCATCGCTCACGGCGTATCCGCAAGCATCGAGATGCACGAGTACGGCACGGCACTTCGAAGCGCGGAGCAGATGACCATCCCGCGCGAATGGGCAATCTCCCGTACCGCCCATTTCTATGTGGACCGCGCACGCGCGCAGATGGAGACGGGGCGGTCCGAAGCGTCGCTGAAGTCCCTCCTCGCGGCTCGGCGTATGGCACCCCAGCAGACCCGCTATCACTCCGGCGCCCGTGAGACCGTCCGAGGCCTGGTCCACCTCGCGCGTCGCACGCCCGAGACTCTCGATCACCTGGCCTCTTGGGTCGGCCTTTAGATCAACGGCATCTGCACCGACACCCCTCGGCTTTCACTCGACTGTGAAAGCCGAGGGGTGTCCACGTCGTCAATATGACGGTCAGCAGTGAAATACCTCGCTACGACCGGAAAAGGTGAGCGCCATGCCCGCTGATGTACCCGAGTCCATCGTGAAGTGCGACAACTGCACCGCGATCGTCCTGTGGGACACAAAGAAGGAAGGTGACGAATGCATCCACTGCAACAAGCCGATCAGGCCCGCAGTGGACAAGCCCGAAACAGCAGGTGCCCTGTGAGCGAGCCCGCTCCGGCCTAGCTCATCGCACGAAAGTCCCTGCGCCACGCCGCATTCCGGGGCACGACGCAGGGACTTTCCTGCAATCGGCAGAGCGTCGCGGCTCGCGTCCGCCACAGCGGGGCGGGTGGGGGGTGGGGGGTGGGGAGCCTAAGGCGCGCCCTCAGCCGCAGCCCGCCCAGTCAGCGCAGCGAGACTGCTCCGCACATGCTCCATGTGCGCCCGAACCTCATCCCACTCCTCCCCGTGCTCCCGCAACATCCGCTCGGTATCCCGGACGATCCCTTCCTCCCGCACCCCCGCGGCAGCGATCAACTCCGCCCCCCGCGCCTCCGCGTCCTCCTGCCCGTGCCGGGCGGACTCCTCCGCCTCGACGCAGGCCCGCTTCGCCTCGGAGAGGCGTTCCTCCGCGGCGGCCACCAGCGAAGCCTCCCGCGCCTCCGCCTCAGCTTCCCGAGCAGCGATCTCCCGCTCGGCGGCCTCCCACCGCTCGGCCTGCTCCTTCTCCTGCTCCTCAAGCAGCGCGGCGCTGCGCTCCCGCGTCTCCCGCAGCGCGGCAAGAGCCTCGCCCCGCCACTCCTTGACGTCGTGGCGGGCCCCGATCCGCGACTCGTCCGCGACGGCACGGGCGGCGAGCAGCCGCTGCCGGGCCCGCTCGTCGGCCTCGCCGAGGATCTCGTCGGCGTACGCGCGAGCCGCCTCACGCAGCTTCCGCGACTCCGCGTCGGCCGCCTCCGCCACACCCTGCGCGTCGGCCTCCGCCGCCTCCCGCACGGCGACGGCCTCCGCCTCGCCCAGGGCCAGGATCTTCTGCGCGCGCTCGCCAAGTTCCTCGTACGTCTGCGGGGCGAGCCGCGAGACCACGTCCCGCAGCCGCTCCGCCTCGGCCTCCATCTCCTTGGCGAGGACGGTGAGCCGGGCGGCGCGTTCCCATGCGCCGTCGCGGTCCTCGGACAGTTCGAGGGCGTACGCGTCCACCTGCTCGGGACGGTAGCCACCACGCCCGCGCACGGTGACGAAACCGTGCTCCGAGGACGTTGCACCGCTGCTCATCGTTGAATCCCTCCTCCGACGCACCACGCGCGTACTACGCGATTGGCGCACATCTTGATGGATCAAGCTGAAGCGCTCATAACGCGACACTCCGCGCATCTCATCCGCTCAAGGATGCTCCATTTGCCACCAGAAGTCGGAATCGGGGGTGCGGCGGCCCAGAAAACGCGAGAGGCGCCCGACCCGGGCAAGGGGTCGAGCGCCTCGTTCACCACGGCGGGGCTACAGCAGGCCGTCCCACATCTGCTCGAGGAGCACCGACCACCAGCTCTCCGGCGACGCGAGCGCCGCCGGGTCGAGTGCCGCCAGCTGGCCCTGGAAGTCGACGGTCCAGCGGCCCGCCTGCTCCTGGTTGAGCCCGAAGCGCAGCCGCCACATACGGCCGAGCAGCGCCAGGCAGCGCGCGAACTCGGGCAGGCCCGTGTTCACGAACTGCGGCGGCACCGGAGCACCGCCGGGACCGGCCTCCACCGGCACGGCGACGATGTTCGCCGTGCCGTACTGGACGCAGATCGCGCGGCCGAAGTCGCTGCCCATCACCAGATACGAACCGGCGTCCGACGCCGGCTGCACCCCGCGCTCCTGCGCCGTCTCGGCGAGGGTCGGCACCGGACGTCCCGGCTGGGCCTGCGCCCAGAAGAACGGCCCGAAGTCGACGGGCAGGCCCGCCACGACGAGCGTGTGCGCCACGAGATCGGGCACACCCTGCCGGGAGACCGCCCGCTGGTCGAAGCGGAAGATGCCGGGCCCGAACGCGGCCGCCAGCTCCTGCGCCACACCCTCCGGCGGGATCGGCGGCGCGGGCTGCACCTGCGGCAGCGGCGCGCGTACCGGAGCGGGGCGCGCGGGACCGTCCGCGACCTGGTGCAGCTCGGCCTGGTGCGCGATGAGCTGCTGCATGCCGCCCTGCCGGGACGCGTGGTCCCTGCCGTACGGGGCGATGCTCGTGATCCGCGCCTGCGGCCAGGTCTCCCGGATCATGCGGGCGCAGTACGCGCCGGGCAGCTCGCAGGACTCCAGCTCCGTGTGGAGTTCGAGGACCTGCTGCGGCGGCACGTTCATGCCGCGCAGCTCGTGCAGGATCTGCCACTCCGGGTGCGGCGTGCCGGGCGCCGAGCGGCGGATGAGCTGCTGCTCGGAGCCGTCTTGCGCGCGGTAACGGAGCACGGCCTGGTAGCCGGGGCCGACGGTCGGCTGCCCCGTGGGCGGCTGCGGGTAGCCGTAGGGCTGGCCCGGCGCGGGCTGACCCGGTGCCGGGGGCGGCATGCCGGGAGCACCGGGGGCGCCGGGAGCACCGGGGGCCTGCGGCGGCATGGGCGCGCCGGGGCCGCCGACCGCCGGTCCGGCCAGCATGGTCGCGGCGTGGTGGACGCCGCCGCCGGGAGCGCCGGGGGCGCCGGGAGCGCCGGGCGGTTGCGGGGCACCCGGAGCGCCGGGGGCGCCGGGCGGGCCGGGCGGCTGCGGGGCACCGGGAGCACCCGGCGGTTTGATCCCGCCGGGGCCACCGAGGCTCGGGTCGGCCAGCATCGTCGCGGCATGGTGCACGCCACCGGGAGGCGTACCCGGAGCACCGGGCGGACCGGGAGGCTGCGGAGCACCCGGAGCGCCGGGCGGGCCGGGCGGCTGAGGAGCACCCGGAGCGCCGGGCGGACCGGGCGGCTGCGGGGCGCCGGGAGCGCCCGGAGCACCCGGCGGCTTGATCCCGCCGGGGCCGCCCAGGCTCGGGTCGGCCAGCATCGTCGCCGCGTGGTGCACGCCACCGGGGGGCGGCGGGGTGCTGCCGGGCGGCTGCGGCGCGTCCGGAGCCGCGGGCGGCTGAGGTCCGTCGGGACCGAGCGACGAGACGAGCTGCGTGGGGACGTAACCGCCCGCCGGGGTACCCGGAGCACCGGGCCCGGACGGCGGCGGCGTACCTCCGGCGGCACCCGCGCCGGGAACCCCCGGAGCGCCGGGAGGCGGCGGCGTACTCGCACCGCTCCCACGGGCACCGCGCGGCGGAGCCTGCGCCTTGCTGGTCGCGGCGTCGGCGATGTCCCCTGCGCCGGGCGGCACGGGGCGCTGGGCGGCGGCGGGCGCGGGACCCTGCGGATAGCCGTACGCGGCCGGGTCCGGAGCGCTGACGCCCGGAGCGCTGACGCCCGGAGGCGGCGGCATGTTCACGGCGGCACCGGCGGGCGGCGGCATGTTCACCGCGGCACCGGCGGGCGGCGGCGGCATGTTGGGCCCCGGAGCTCCCGGACCCGCCGGGGGCTGCGCGCCGGGCCCGCCCGGGTAGCCGTACGCGGACGCGTCCGGCGCACCGGCACCCGGCGGCGGCGACTGGTTCGGGCCGTCGAGCGCGGGCGCCACCGTCGTCGACGGAAGGCCGCTGCCGCCGTGCATCAGCGCGGTCTTGGCCTCCGGCGCCACACCGGGCGGCGGAGTGTCATCATCGTCGCCACCGACCAGCGGCGGCGCGAAGACCGTCGCGGGCGCCGGCACCGAACGGTCGTCGCCCGTATCGGCGTTGGTGTCCGTACCCGCCCACGGGGTGGCCCCGACGGGCGCGTCCGACGCACCGGCCGCGGGCCACGGCGTACCGCCACCGGGCGCTTCGGGCCCGGCGGCAGCCGCGGGGGCGACGGGCGCGGCAGGAGCAGAAGGCGCAGACGGTGCACCCGGCGCAGAAGGCGCAGTCGGTACACGCGGCGCAGAAGGCGCCGCAGCGCTCGCGGACGCCGACGAACCCGCCGACCCCGCCCTGCGATCCGGAATGCCCAGCTTGTCCGCCGCCTCCTGGAGCCACTCCGGGGGGCTCAACAGGAACGACGTCTGATTCAGGTCGACCCGCTCCGGCGCGGGCGGCGCCGCATCCTCCGGCGCCGCGTCCGGGAGGCCGTACTCCTCTTCGTACCGGCGGATCACCTCACCGACCGGCAGACCCGGCCAGAGCGTGGCCTCACCGCTGTCCCGTGCGATGACGAGCCGCTGACGGCCGCCGTCGGACACCGGACCGTTCTCACGATCCTCCGCCCACACGACGAACCCGAGCTCGAACTCCCTTACCCGCACCTCACGATGCTGGTAGCCGGGCACATCGGCGTTGATCCACTCCTCGGCGCGCTCCTGCGCCTGCGCGAAGGTCACCATCGACAAGTCACTCCCCCACCGGGACGGCGCGCGCGAAGCCGCCGTCCACCATCAGGTTCGCCACGGTCTCCAACTCCGGCGGATTGCCCGCGAGACGGGACAAGAACGCGTCGAAGTCGTCACCGCACGGCAGCAGCAGCCGCTCCACCCGCTCGGCGGGTGCCCACGCGGCCGTCTCCGATACGTCCCGTGCGTC
Source organism: Streptomyces sp. NPDC055189 (assembly GCF_053606765.1). Classification (NCBI taxonomy): domain Bacteria; kingdom Bacillati; phylum Actinomycetota; class Actinomycetes; order Kitasatosporales; family Streptomycetaceae; genus Streptomyces; species Streptomyces sp. NPDC055189. The sequence goes on along the minus strand of NZ_JBSGSG010000005.1, from coordinate 199,729 downwards.
GTCGTACGCGCAGAACCACACCGACCCGATCCGGTCACCCTTGACCTTCACGGCGAGAATGCCGCCCTGCACGAAACCGACTCCCAGATAATCCTTGGTGAGATGGTCCCGCAGGCATTTGTTCACGTACACCAGGTCGTTGACCGCGGCCTCGTCCCGCACCGTGAAGAACGGCTGGTCGATCAGGAGACCGAGCTCCGCGTCCAGCGCCGTACCCACCGGCGCGCAGCCGCCCGCCGCCTTCAGGAAGGAACGGTAGGCGCCCGGCAGCCGGTAACCCAAGTCCTCCTCGACGCCCAGAACGTCCTGCTCGCTCACCGCGACCGCCGACTTCGGCAGCGCGAGATGCGCGGGCCGCGTCTCCTGGAGCGGACGCGTACCCCTCTTGTTCTGGTCCACCGGCGTCGTCGCGAGCCCGCCGTGATGCCGCAGCAGCGCCTTCACCTCGACCGGGACCAGCTCAAGACGCCGGCCGCCGGGCACGTGGTGCCAGGTCCAGCCGTGCGGGGTCGCCACCGGCGGAATCGTGTCCCACAGGTCATGGTCCGCCGCGGCCATCGCCGCGTTCGCGGAGACGTAGTCCGTCAGGCGCAGCTCGTCGACACCGAACCCCTCCGGTGGCTCGGCGATCTCGGCGGCCGCACGCGCGTAGGCCGAGAAATCCGGATAGCCGTGCTCGTCGACGCGCACACCTCTGGGATGGCGCGTGGCCCGGACCGGATCCGGGAAGTGCACGACCTGCCCGGCGTAGGCCGCGTTCGGCGGCGCGGCTTGCTGCCCCAGCCGACCTGTCGTCATGGCGGTTGCCCCCTGCGGCACTGTTAATGGTTCTGCGGATCGCTGTACATCGCATCTGCGTACTTCGTCCTGCGTTCCGCGGTCTGCGGATGTCGACAGCCTATGCGCAAGCACGACACCGGTCACCGGGCCTCCGGTTCCATGACCAGCAGCCACCGGACCGTCACCGTACGACGAAAGCCAGGCGTGTCGCGGTGCCCCAGCTTCCGCACCACCCGCCCCATTTGGCAGGCTGTCACCGCAACGCGGGGGCGTGGCACACGCGGTCACTACCGCGAGTTGCGGGGAGGGAAGCACCACCATGCACACGGCACAGACCGGCACGACCGGCCGCCCGGCGGCCACGACGGCGCCCTCGGCGACCGCCGGGAACCCCACCGACGCGGGTGATCCACGCGTCGGCTGGAGCAGCACCTCCGCGCACGCACCCGTACTGCGCCAGCGCCGCGACGGGATACTTCCCACCGTCGCCGCCGCGCTCTCCGTACGCGGCGCGACCCTCACCTGTACCGCGGGGCGCGGCGAAGAACCTCCCGCTCTGCACCCACTCGTACAGGACTTCCTCGACACCCTCACAAGCGGCCAGCGCGAACGCTTCACCGGCAGGTGCGCCGAGGCCATCCTCATCTCGCGCCACCTCACCGCGGCCGACGGCAGCCGCTCCAAACGCGCGGCACGAAAACCGATGACCAACGGCGAGGCCCGCAAGGCCCTCAAGCACGCCAAGCTCACCACCCGCCGCATCCGCGAGGACGGCGACCCCCTGCACGGCGGCTTCGCCCGCCCCTGCCGCTCCTGCACCGCCCTCACAGCGCACTTCGGCGTACGGATCGTGGACCCCACGACGCCGGAAGCCTGAACCCGTACCGAGCCGCGAAACACAACGAGGGCCCATGCACACGGAACAGCAGCACACCGAGAACCCCGCTCCCCAGAGCGCCGCGTCACCCCGCTTCCCCGTACCCGTCGACGCCGCCCTGCGCGCCGCCGGCTGGACCCCCGGACGCTGGGACATAAAGCAGGCCGAGATCTGGGCGGACGTCCTGCGCCGCCACACCTCGCCCGCCGGGCACCAGCACGCCGTCTTCCCCGCCGCCGTCGAGGCGTGGGCCGAGTTCGGCGGACTGCACATCACGCCGCAGGGCCCCGGCCGCCACATAGCGCCCGCCACCGTGCACCTGGATCCCCTGTACGGACTCCACCTGGCCCGCACCCTGGGCGACCTGGGCCGCGCCCTGGACACCGAGGTGTGCCCCATAGGAGAGGAGACGGAGACCCAGGCGCTCCTCGCCATCGACGCGGAAGGCCGCGTCTTCAGCCTCGACCACAGCGGCGACTGGTACCTCGGCTCCCACATCGACGAGGCCCTCGCCACCCTGGCATCGGGCACCCAGCCGGAACGCCTCAAGGCGGGCTGAGGCGATCCGGGCGAGGGCTCGGGACCAAGCCCGATACCACGCCCAGACCCCTCAGGCCTCGCTCAGCCCGCGCTCGGGCTCCACCTCGGGCTCCTCCTCGGCGACGACGGCCACCACAGCCACGGGCAACACCGCGGACACCCGGAAACCACCCGCGTCCGTCGGCCCCGACACGAACACCCCGCCCAGCGCGACGACACGTTCCTTCATGCCCACCAGACCATTGCCCCCACTGGGCAACCGGGCATCCCCCGGCCCCGCCTCCGGCGGCGGCTCGTTCTCCACCTGCATCGCGATCTCCCCGCCGCGATGCGCCAGACGGACATACGTCTTGGCGCCCGCCGCGTGCTTGTGCACGTTCGTCAACGCCTCCTGGACCACGCGGTACGCGGTCTGCTCCACGTCCCCCGCATACGCACGCGACTCGCCCTCCACGGACAGCGCCACCGCCATCCCCGCCGCACGCGACTGCCCCACCAGCTCGTCGAGCTCCGCCAGGCACGGCCCGTCCTCGTCCACCGCACGCGAGGCGGCCGCCGCGGCGGCGAACCCCACGGCGGCCAACGGCACCACATCAGAGACCGACCCGTGCCGGCCACCCGCCGCCGGGGTCGGCTCCCCGGTCCGCAGCACACCGAGCATCTCGCGCAACTCGGTCAGCGCCTGCCGCCCCATGTCCCCGACAAGAGCGGCGTTCTTCACGGCCTTCTCGGGATCTTTCCTCGCCACGGCCTGCAAAGCAGCGGCATGCACGACCATCAGACTCACCCGGTGCGCGACGACGTCATGCATCTCCCGCGCGATCCGGGTCCGCTCCTCATTACGCGCCCACTCGGCCCGCTCCTCGGCCCGCTCGGCGAGCAGCTGCAACTCACGCTCCAGGCTGTCGGCCCGCTCCCGCAGACTCTCCATGAGCCGCCGCCGGGCCCCCACGTACAGCCCGAGCAGGATCGGCGGCGCGGTCAACCCGATGGAGGTCGTGATCGCGATGAACGGTATGAACCCCTCCGCGAACCCGAGATCACCGCTCTCCATGTCCTGCCGGGTCCGCACCAGCGTGACGATGAGCGTCCCGAGCAGGGACATCCCGGCGAGCGACCCGATGATCCGCCGGGGCAGCTCGGAGGCGGCGAGCGTGTACAGCCCGACGACAGTCAGGAAGATCCCCATCTGAGCAGGCGTGATCGCGATCGAAATAAGCACCACAGCGATGGGCCACCGCCGCCGCAACACCAGCGAGAACCCCGCGAGCACCCCGAACGCGACCCCCACCCCCGTGGGAATCCCCGTGTCCCCCGAGAACGTGATCCCCTCTGCCCCGCACTCCGCCGCCGAGGCCAACGCGAGCCCCACGTCCAGCACGGCACTGCGCCGCCGCTCCCACCACCACGGCCCTGTCACGGCCGCGCTGTGGCTCTCCCCCGTCGTGGTCATACCTCCCAGCCTACGGGCGACAAGCCCTCCTTTTCCGGCGAGTTTCCGGCTCAGTGATCGAACGCACGCGCTGTTCGAAGGGAAGCGAAACCGCCCGGAATCCCTCGAACTGTTGAACCGCTCCCGGTTCACCACCGGACGTCCGCATTCCGGACAAGGCTCGGCACATGACGGAAATCACCGGCAAGTACGCCGACTTCGAGGGCCTGCGGGAACAGGCGATCGCGCTGCGACGCGAGGGACTGAGCCGCCGCCAGATCCGCGACCGGCTGCACGTCGACAACAACGACATCCTGAACCGCCTCCTGGAGGGCGAGCCGCCCCCGGAGTGGACGAAGCGCCCGAACGCGAAGGACGACCTGCGGGAGCGGGCGCGGGAGCTGCGGACTCAGGGCATGACCTACGACCAGATCCAGGTCGAGCTGGGATGCTCGAAGAGTTCGATCTCGCTGTGGGTACGGGATCTGCCCCGACCTGAGCGGCGTGACCCCTCGGAGCAGGCGAAGCTGGCTGCGCGGAAGCGGTGGGATCACGAGCTCGCGGTGCGGGAGGACGAGCGGCAGCGCATCAAGGAGGGCGCGAGGCGGGACGTCGGCACGCTGTCGGACCGCGAGTTGTTTCTCGCGGGAGTCGTTCTGTACTGGGCAGAAGGCGGTAAGGACAAGGCCTACAACAAACAGCACACCGAACGACTGCAGTTCATCAACAGCGACCCGAACGTCATCAGCCTCTACCTGCGCTGGCTCGAACTGCTCGGCGTGGAACGCGAGCGGATGCGGTTCCGGGTCAGCATTCACGAGTCCGCAGACGTGGCCAAAGCCGAGAAATTCTGGGCCGAGCTGGTAGGAGTCGACACCGAGATCCTTCAGCGGGTCACCCTCAAGAGACACAACCCCCGGACCAACCGGAAGAACACCAGCGACGCCTACCGAGGCTGCCTCACGGTCTACGTCACCAAGGGCGCCGATCTCTACCGTCGCATGGAAGGGGCTTGGTACGGCATAGTGTTGGGTGCCAGCACGGCGAGCTGACTGATTGTCCGTTTCGCCGGGTTTATTCCCCCATGGTGTAATCAGGCAGCACTGCGGTTTTTGGTACCGTCTGTTCAGGTTCAAATCCTGATGGGGGAGCTGCACTTTTTGTCGGGTCCTGACCGCCACGGTCAGGACCCGCCCTCATTTCCGCCCCACAACGCCCCGGTATCCTGCGGATGTCCACTCCCCGCACATCCGAAGCCGAAGGGCACCCCCGTGAGCGCCAACAGCCCGGCAGCCGTCGTCGTCCTTGCAGCGGGTGAGGGCACCCGCATGAAGTCGGCCACCCCCAAGGTCCTGCATGAGATCTGCGGGCGTTCCCTCATCGGGCACGTGCTCGAAGCTGCGTACGCGCTGAGTCCCGAGCGGCTCGTCACCGTCGTCGGGTTCGCTCGCGAGAAGGTCGTCGCGCACCTCGGCACCATCGCCCCGGACGTGCGCACCGCGTACCAGAGCGAGCAGAAGGGCACCGGTCACGCCGTCCGTATCGCCCTGGACGAGCTCGGCGGCGCCGTGGACGGGACCGTCATCGTCGTCTGCGGTGACACCCCGCTGCTGACCGGCGCGACCCTGCGGAAGCTGGCCGCGACGCACACCGGCGACGGCAACGCCGTGACGGTGCTCACCGCCGAGGTCCCGGACGCGACCGGGTACGGCCGCATCGTGCGGGACGGCGAGTCCGGCGCGGTGACCGGCATCGTCGAGCACAAGGACGCCACCGAGGCGCAGCGCGCGATCCGTGAGATCAACTCCGGTGTCTTCGCGTTCGACGGGCAGCTGCTCGCGAAGGCGCTCGGCAAGGTGCGTACGGACAACAGTCAGGGTGAGGAGTATCTGACTGATGTTCTGGGGATCCTGCGTGAAGCGGGGCATCGCGTGGGTGCGGCCGTCACCGGGGATCACGAGGAGATCGCGGGGATCAACAACCGCGTGCAACTGGCCGAGGCCCGCCGCACCTTGAACGACCGCCTGCTGACCGAGGCCATGCTGGCGGGTGTCACGGTCGTGGACCCGGCGTCGACGTGGATCGACGCGACGGTGACGTACGAGCAGGACGCGCTGGTGCACCCCGGTACGCAGCTGCACGGTGTCTCGCATCTCGGCGAGGGCGCCGAGGTCGGGCCCAACACCCGGCTGACGAACGTCAGGGTCGGTGCGGGTGCCCGGGTGGACAACACGGTCGCGTACGACTCGGAGGTCGGGGAGCAGGCGAGCGTCGGTCCGTTCGCGTATCTGCGGCCGGGTACGCGGCTCGGTCTGAAGGCCAAGGCGGGTACGTACGTGGAGATGAAGAACGCGACGATCGGCGAGGGCACGAAGGTGCCGCACCTTTCGTACGTGGGTGACGCGACGATCGGTGATTACACCAACATCGGTGCCGCGAGCGTCTTTGTGAATTACGACGGTGAGGCCAAGCACCACACGACGGTGGGGTCGCACTGCAAGACGGGCTCGGACAACATGTTTGTGGCTCCTGTCACGGTCGGGGACGGCGCTTATACGGCGGCGGGGTCGGTCATCACGAAGGATGTTCCGGCCGGTTCGCTGGCCGTGGCCCGTGGCCAGCAAAGGAATATCGAGGGTTGGGTGGCGCGCAAGCGTCCGGGCAGCGCGGCTGCCAGGGCGGCGGAGGCGTCGTCCGGAGAGCCCGGGAATCCGGCAAGCGGAAGCTGACCGGAAACAGGTGCGTCGTACACGGCGTACCGTGATAGATGCACACCATTTCGGCCGGCTCAGCGCTTCGGACTGTGATTTTCCGGAGCGTGCGGGGACGGCAGCGGGAAGAACTCGTCTGAGGAGACTAGTGCTGTGACCGGGATCAAGACGACCGGCGAGAAGAAGTTGATGCTCTTCTCCGGCCGCGCCCACCCCGAGTTGGCCGAGGAGGTCGCACACAAGCTGGGTGTCGGCATCGTGCCGACGAAGGCTTTCGATTTCGCCAACGGCGAGATCTATGTGCGGTATCAGGAGTCGGCTCGTGGGGCGGACTGCTTCTTGATCCAGAGCCACACGGCTCCGATCAACAAGTGGATCATGGAGCAGTTGATCATGATCGACGCGCTGAAGCGCGCGTCGGCCCGCTCCATCACCGTGATCGTGCCGTTCTACGGCTACGCGCGCCAGGACAAGAAGCACCGCGGCCGTGAGCCCATCTCGGCCCGTCTGGTGGCGGACCTGATGAAGACCGCGGGCGCTGACCGCATCCTCACGGTCGACCTGCACACGGACCAGATCCAGGGCTTCTTCGACGGCCCGGTCGATCACCTCTTCGCCCTGCCGATCCTCGCGGACTACGTGGGCGCGAAGGTCGACCGCTCGAAGCTGACCGTGGTCTCCCCCGACGCGGGCCGCGTGCGCGTCGCCGACCGCTGGTGCGACCGTCTGGGCGCCCCGCTGGCCATCGTGCACAAGCGCCGTGACAAGGACGTCGCCAACCAGGTCACCGTCCACGAGGTCGTGGGTGAGGTGAAGGGCCGCGTCTGCGTCCTGGTCGACGACATGATCGACACCGGTGGCACGATCTGCGCCGCCGCCGACGCGCTGTTCGCGCACGGTGCGGAGGACGTCATCGTGACGGCGACGCACGGCGTGCTCTCCGGTCCGGCCGCGGACCGTCTGAAGAACTCCAAGGTGAGCGAGTTCGTGTTCACGGACACGCTGCCCGACCCGGGTGACCTGGAGCTCGACAAGATCACGGTGCTCTCGATCGCGCCGACCATCGCCAACGCGGTGCGTGAGGTCTTCGAGGACGGTTCGGTGACGAGCCTCTTCGAGGAGCAGGCCTAGTCCCCGCGGGCTTACTGAAGATCGATTTCTGGGGCGGCCTCCCCGCCGGGTAGACTCACGGAGTTGCTCGGCGAGGGAGGCCGTACTCATTGCAGTACGGCGGTCCGTTATCGACGCGCTCTTCGTAGCAGGCCAGTAAGTCGTGGCCGGGTGACCGACTCTGTTCCGTCACCGCTCATACGAGGAGTGCACATGTCCGAGGTGAAGATCACCGCCGAGGTCCGCAGCGAGTTCGGCAAGGGCGCCGCCCGCCGTCTGCGTCGCGCCGACAAGCTTCCCGCCGTCGTCTACGGCCACGGCTCGGACCCGATCCACATCACGCTGCCGCACCACGGCACCCTGATGGCGCTCAAGACCCCGAACGTCCTGATCAACCTGGACATCGACGGCAAGAGCCAGCTCGTCATCCCCAAGGCCGTCCAGCGTGACGCCGTCCGCATCGGCATCCTGGAGCACGTCGACCTGCTCCTCGTCCGCAAGGGCGAGAAGGTCAACGTCGACATCTACGTCCACACCGAGGGCGAGCTCGCCCCGGGCGGCAACCTGCTCGAGCACGTGCTGAACGCGCTGCCCGTCGAGGCCGAGGCCACGCACATCCCGGAGTCGGTCACCGTCTCCATCGCCGGTCTCGAGGCCGGTGCGACCGTCCTCGCCAAGGACATCACGCTGCCCTCGGGCACGACCCTTGCCGTCGACGAGGACACCGTCGTCCTGCAGGTCCTGGCCGCGCAGGCCGAGGAGGCCGCCGAGGACACCGAGGGTGAGGGCGAGGGCGCCGAGGCCTGAGCCCCGACCGCTTCCGTCCGAGCCCTTGCCGGGCTCGACTCTGCCGACCGCCGCTCCGCGCTCCTGCGCGGGGCGGCGGTTGGGCTATGAAGGAGACATGCAGATGACGACGGACCCCAGCGCGCCCTGGCTGATCGTGGGTCTCGGTAATCCGGGCCCCGGGTACGCCATGAACCGGCACAACGTGGGCTTCATGGTGGCCGATCTCCTCGCGGAGCGGATCGGCGGCTCGTTCAAGCGGAGCGGGCGTGCGCAGGCGCAGGTGCTCGAGGGCCGGATCGGTCCCGCGGGTCCGTCGAGCCGCCGGGTCGTCCTGGCGAAGCCGATGTCGTACATGAACGTGTCGGGTGGCCCGGTGACGGCGCTGCGCGACTTCTACAAGGTGCCGACGGCGAACATCGTGGCCGTCCATGACGAGCTGGACATCGACTACGGCACGCTGCGGCTGAAGCTGGGCGGCGGCGACAACGGCCACAACGGTCTGAAGTCGATGACGAAGGCGATGGGCCCGGACTATCACCGGGTGCGGTTCGGGATCGGGCGTCCGCCGGGGCGGATGCAGGTCGCGGACTTCGTCCTGAAGGACTTCTCGTCGGCGGAGCGCAAGGAACTGGGCTACTTCGTGGACCGGGCCGCGGATTCCGCTGAGGCGCTGGTGATCGAGGGGTTGGAGCGGGCGCAGAGTTCGTACAACTCGTAATCACGACTTGTAAGAACAACTCGTCAGCACTCGCCCGGGACTGTTGACTGAGCGCATCCCCATGGCCAAGGATCGCCGCCATGAACGCGCTGCTGCTCCTCCGCCGGACGGCTATGGGCGCGGTCGCGGCGCTCCTGCTCGTCGCGGGCGTCTGGGCGTCCTGGGGCACGGCGCAGCACGTGATGCTCTCCGACGATCGTGAGCGGGGCACGATGCGGGTGGCGCGGTGCTCGTCCGACACGTGCGTCGGTCCGTACGTCCCTTCCACCGACGGCTTCGAGCCGCGGGCGGAGGTCGTGATCGACCGCTCGATCGGGGAGAAGAAGGGGATACGGATTCCGGTGGCGGTGAAGCCCGGCACCTCCGAGGTGGTCCGCACGGGCGGCCCCGGTTTCCTCCACGCGTGGCTGCCGCTGGGCGGCGCGCTGCTCCTGTCCGCGGTGGTGGTGGCGGGCGGCCTGCGCCTGCCCCGCACCGCGTGGGTCCTGGCCTTGACGGGCGGCGCCCTGCTGACGGCGTCCTTTGTGACGCTCGCCTTCTGACCTGCGGGTGCTGACCTGCGTGTGCTGACCTGCGGGTGGGTGCTCCGGGTTCCGGAGCACCCACCCGGAAGGATCAGCCGGTGTTGCGCAGGCCCGCCGCCACACCGTTCACGGTGAGGAGGAGTGCGCGGCCCAGGAGCGGGTCCGCCTCCTCGCCCGCCGCCGCGGCGTCACGCTGGCGCTTGAGCAGTGCGACCTGGAGGTAGGAGATCGGGTCCAGGTACGCGTCGCGGATGCCGAAGGTCTGCTGGAGCTCCGGGTTGCTGCCGAGCAGCTCCGTACCACCCGTGATCCGCAGGACTTCCTGGACCGTCAGCGCGTGCTCCGCCTCGATGACGTCGAAGACGTGCTTCAGCTCGTCGGGGACGAGCGTGTCCACGTAGTGGCGGGCGATCCGCAGGTCCGTCTTCGCGAGCGTCATCTCGACGTTCGAGAGGAAGTTGCGGAAGAAGTGCCAGTGCTCCTGCATCTCGCCGAGCACGGTGTCCAGACCGGCTTCGCGCAGCGCCTTGAGGCCGGAGCCGACGCCGAACCAGCCGGGCACGATCTGCCGGGACTGGGTCCAGCCGAAGACCCACGGGATGGCGCGCAGGCCGTCCAGCGAGACGCCCGAGCCGGGGCGGCGCGAGGGCCGCGAGCCCAGGTGGAGCTCGGCGAGCTGGTCCACCGGCGTCGACGCGAGGAAGTACGAGGGCAGGTCCGGGTCCTCGACGAGCTTGCGGTAGGCGGTGTGGGCCGCCTCGCTCACCACGTCCATGGCCGCGTCCCAGCGGGACAGTGCCTCGTCGGACTGGCGGGGAGCGGTGTGCAGGGCGGAGGCCTGCAGCGTCGCCGCGACCGTGAGCTCCAGGTTCTCCCTGGCCAGCGACGGCACGAGGTACTTGTCGGAGATGACCTCGCCCTGCTCGGTCACCTTGATCTCGCCCTCCAGCGTGCCCCACGGCTGCGCGAGGATCGCGTCGTGCGAGGGGCCGCCGCCACGCCCGACGGTGCCGCCGCGGCCGTGGAAGAGGCGCAGGCGCACCCCGTAACGGTGCGCGACGTCACGCAGCCTGCGCTGCGCCCGGTGGATCTCCCACTGGGAGGTGGTGATGCCGCCGAACTTGGAGGAGTCCGAGTAGCCGAGCATGACCTCCTGGACGTCGCCACGCAGCGCGACCAGCCTGCGGTAGGAGGGGTCGGCGAGCATCTCGTCGAGGATGACGTCGGCGGCGCGCAGCTCGTCCGTCGTCTCCAGGAGCGGCACGATGCCGATCTTCGCCCAGCCGGCGTGCAGGTCGATGAGTCCGGCCTCGCGGGCGAGGACGGCCGCGGCGAAGACGTCGTCGGCGCCCTGGCACATCGAGATGATGTACGACTCGATGACCTCGGGTCCGAAGACCTGCAGGGCCTTCTTGATGGTGAGGAAGACGCCGAGGGTCTTCTCCCCGGCGGCGTCAAGGGGGGCCGGGGACGGGCCGAGCGGCCTGCGCGAACGCAGTTCCTTGGCGAGCAGCTTCTGGCGGTACTCGCGCGGCATGTCCACGTACCGCCAGGACTCCTCGCCCAGGCGGTCGAAGAGCTGGCCGAGCGCGTGGTGATGGGCGTCGGCGTGTTCCCGTACGTCCATGGTGGCCAGCTGCAGGCCGAACGCGGCGAGCGTACGGATCGTGCGGTTCATCCGGCCGTCGGCGAACAGGGCGCCCTTGTGCGCGCGCAGCGAGGTCTGGACGAGGGTGAGGTCGTGCAGGAGCTCACCGGTGCCGAGGTAGTCGCGGCCGTCCTCGTGGGCGGTGCCGCGGGCCAGGCGCTCCTTGGTGTTCTCCAGCTTCTGCCGGATGCAGGTGGCCTTGAGGCGGTAGGGCTCCTCGGAGTTCAGCCGCTTGTAGCGGGGGCTGATCTCGGGCAGCCGCTCCAGGTCGAGCTGGAGGGAGGACTTGAGCTCCTCGGTGGCTCCGGTGTAGCGGATGGAGTTGGAGAGGAAGCCGCGCAGCTCGTCGACGAGGGCGAGGGCGTCGTTGATGCCGTGCTCGTGCTGGAGGATCAGGACGTCCCAGGTGACGGCGGGCGTCACGTTCGGGTTGCCGTCGCGGTCGCCGCCGATCCAGGTGCCGAAGGTGAGCGGCCGGGTGCCCTCGGGGAGCTGGACGCCGACGCGCTCCAGTTCGGCGGTGAGGTCTTCCAGTACGTCCCCGACGGCGCCGGCGTGCAGCTCGTCCAGGTAGTAGATGGCGTTGCGTGCCTCGTCGGCGGGCTCCGGGCGCACGACGCGCAGCTCGTCCGTCTGCCACACCAGGTCGATGCTCTCGGCCAGGCGGGTGTCGTGGCGGCGCCGGTCGGACTCGATGACCGGGGTTTCCAGGAGCTCGGCGATGCGGCGCAGCTTGTTCAGGACGGAGCGGCGGGCGGCCTCGGTGGGGTGCGCGGTGAAGACGGGGCGCACGTTCAGGTGCTCCACGGTCTGGCGCAGGTGCTCGGGGTCCGCGTCCTTGAGGCGGTCGGCGGTACGGGTCAGGAGCCCGCCCTCGGCGGCGCGGCGGGCGCGCAGCTCGCGTCCGCGGTGGACCTGCTCGGTCACGTTGGCCAGGTGGAAGTACGTGGAGAAGGCGCGGACCAGCTTGGCCGCGGTCTCCAGTTCGGTGCCACCGAGCAGGCGGGCTGCGGCCTCGCCGTCCTCGCGCGTCAGGCGGCGGACCTTCTCGACCAGTTCGAGGAGCTCGGAGCCCTCCTGACGTACGAGGGTCTCGCCCAGCAGATCGCCGAGGCGGCGGATGTCGGCGCGCAGCTCGGTGCTGGCTGTGGTGGTCTGGTCGTCGGCACTGCTCACAGGTGCGGCTCCTTGCAGTGTTGAAGCACGTCAGGTCTGGGAGGGGGTCCCCGGCCGGATATAAATCCGCGTTCCGGGGGAAATAGAGAGCGGACCGCGCTGTCCGACCGTTCCCAAGGATAGGTGTCACATCGCGGCACGGACTCGCAGCCTCTTGCCGCCGGGTTCCGCGCTGCCATACTTACGACGCCGTAGGTTACGGGACCGTAAATAACGCGGGCCCCGTGATCATGTGCCCGCCGCACTCGCGCCGTGACCCTCAACCCTCGACCCCACAGGGGACGTGCCCATGCCGACATCTTCCGATGCGTATTCCGACACCGATGTGATCGAAGACGCTTCGCGACCGACGACCACCGACCCCGCCGCCTCGTCTTCCGAGCCGTCCGCGACGCTGGGGGGTGAGCAGAAACGGTCGATCGAACAGTTCGCGCTGCTCGCCTTCATCGCCGTCCCGTTCGTCGCTCTGCTCGCGGCGGTGCCGCTGGCCTGGGGCTGGGGGGTGAGCTGGCTGGACCTCGGTCTGCTGGTGTTCATGTACTACCTGGGGTGCCACGGCATCACGATCGGCTTCCACCGCTACTTCACGCACGGTTCCTTCAAGGCGAAGCGTCCGCTGCGGATCGCGCTTGCCGTGGCGGGGTCGATGGCGGTGGAGGGCCCCCTTGTCCGCTGGGTGGCGGATCACCGCAAGCATCACAAGTTCTCGGACGCCGAGGGCGACCCGCACTCGCCGTGGCGCTTCGGCGAGACGGTTCCGGCACTGATGAAGGGCCTGTGGTGGGCGCACATCGGCTGGATGTTCGACGAGGAGCAGACGTCGCAGGAGAAGTACGCGCCGGATCTGATCAAGGACCCGGCGATCCGTATGGTCTCCCGCCAGTTCCTGCTCTGGACGATCGTCTCGCTGGCGATTCCGCCGCTGGTGGGCGGTCTGGTGACGATGTCGTGGTGGGGCGCTTTCACGGCGTTCTTCTGGGGCTCGCTCGTCCGGGTCGCGCTGCTGCACCACGTCACGTGGTCGATCAACTCGATCTGCCACGCGGTGGGCAAGCGCCCCTTCAAGTCGCGTGACCGTTCGGGCAACGTGTGGTGGCTCGCGGTCCTGTCCTGCGGCGAGTCCTGGCACAACCTCCACCACGCCGATCCGACGTCGGCACGGCACGGTGTGCTGCGGGGTCAGGTCGACTCGTCGGCGCGGATCATCCGCTGGTGCGAGCAGCTGGGCTGGGCGACGGATGTGCGCTGGCCCTCGGAGTCCCGTATCGACTCCCGCCGGAAGCCGAAGACCGTCGGCCCGGCATGATTGACGACGTGGCGACCGACTCCAGTAATTCCAGCCCTTCCAGCAGCAAAGAGAAGCAGCCCCGGCGTGCGCGCCGGACCAGGATGACGGGTGCCGAGCGCCGGGAGCAGTTGCTGGACATCGGCCGCACGCTCTTCGCCGCCAAGGGCTTCGAGGGCACGTCGGTGGAGGAGATCGCGGCGAAGGCCGGCGTCTCCAAGCCCGTCGTGTACGAGCACTTCGGCGGCAAGGAAGGGCTGTACGCGGTGGTGGTGGACCGCGAGATGCGGGCGCTGCTCGACGGTGTGACGGGGGCGCTCACGGCGGGCCATCCGCGCGAACTCCTCGAACAGGCGGCGTTCGCTCTCCTCGACTACATCGAGACGTACACGGACGGCTTCCGCATCCTGGTCCGCGATTCGCCGGTGGCGCAGTCGACGGGCACGTTCGCTTCTCTCATCTCGGACATCGCGACGCAGGTGGAGGACATCCTGGGCCAGGAGTTCAAGACCCGCGGCTTCGACCAGAAACTGGCCCCGTTGTACGCGCAGGCGCTGGTCGGCATGGTCGCGCTCACGGGCCAGTGGTGGCTGGATGTCCGCAAGCCGAAGAAGGCGGAGGTGGCGGCGCACCTGGTCAACCTGGCGTGGCACGGCCTGGACGGGCTTGAGCCTAAGCCGCGGCTGATAGGGCACCGCAAGAGCTGACGCCCCAGGGCGGACACCTGTGTGCGGGGGGCGTGCCTTTGCGGGGTGCGTGCCTTTGCGGGGTGCTGCCCTGCGGGCTGCTGCTCTGCGGGCAGAGCTCTGGGCTGGCCTGCGGTTTGCTGCTGCTCTGCGGGCAGGGCTCTGGGCTGGTTCCGTGCGGGTGCCTGCCCTCTGCGGGGCAGAGTTTTGGGCTCGCGTCCTGCGGTGTCCGCGCGCTTCAATGCCGCCGCTTCGCGGCGATTTTTTCCCGCCCACCCACCCGATTACCCCGAGTAACGGGCGGGTGGGTGGGAGACATCCGCCGCGAAGCGGCGGTTCAGTCCGGGGCCGAGGGTGGCAACTGCGGCTCAAGGAACTCCAGCCGGTTCCCGACAGGGTCCTCCGCGTAGAAGCGCCGGTGACCCGGCAGGGCGTAGTCCCAGGTCACGGCGACACCGCGGGAGGAAAGACGCTCCGCGTACGCGGAGATGCCCCGCACCCGCAGCCCCGGATGCGCCTTCCGCGCGGGGCGGAAGTCCGCCTCGATACCCAGGTGCAGCTGCACGGCCCCCGCCCCCGCCCCCGCCAGGAACCAGCACCCGCCCCGCGAGGCCAACTCCCCCGGCTTGGGGATCTCCGTCATCCCGAGCACCCCCCAGTAGAAGGACCGCAGCTCCGGCTCACTCCCCGGCGGGGCGGCCAACTGGACGTGGTCGATGCCGGTCAGCACCGGGCTCAGTCCGCCCTGCGTGCCACGGCGAACACCCGCCGGAAGGGAAAGACCGTGCCGGCGGCGGTCGCGGGGTATGCCTTGCGCAGCAGCTCCCGGTACTCGGAGAGGAACTCCTCCCTCGCCTCCGCGTCGTCCGCAAGCGCGGTGAGTACCGGCCGCAGCCCTGTCCCCTTCACCCAGTCCAGGACGGGGTCCTCCCCCTCCAGGAGGTGCAGGTACGTCGTCTCCCACGCGTCCACCTCGACCTCGTACCCCGCAGCGACCAGCCGCTCCAGGTAGGCCGCAGGCGAGAGCACCGCGTCCGCATGCCGCAGCCGCCCGCCGAGCCGGCCCCGCCACCGCTCGGACTCGCTCAGCTCGCGCATCAGGACGTGGCTCGGGGCGTCGAAGTTGCCGGGGACCTGGAAGGCGAACGTCCCGCCGGGGGCCAGCGCCGCCACCCAGGCGGGGAAGGAGTCCGCGTGGCCCGGTACCCACTGGAGCGTCGCGTTGGACAGGATCAGGTCGTACGTCCCCTCGGGCGGGGCCCACTCCGCGGCGTCCGCCGCGGCGAAGTCCAGGCGGCCGCCCCCGGAGGTGGGGCCCGCCAGGCGCTCGGCCTGCTCCAGCATCTGCGCGGAGTTGTCGAAGCCGGTGATGTGCGCCGCGGGCCAGCGCTCGGCGAGGAGGCGGGTGACGTTGCCGGGGCCGCAGCCCAGGTCCGCGATGCGCGGCGGGCGCCCCTTTGCGGCCGTCGCGGCGGGGAGTTCGGGGACGCGGGCGAGCAGGTCGACGAAGGGGCGGGCCCGGTGGCCGGAGTGGCGCAGATACTGGCCGGGGTCCCAGGTGGGAGTGGGGGCTGCGGGCATGGAGCGGTGCCTCCTCGGGTCGCGAACCTCAGCGCCGCAGGACTTCGTACGACTTCGCAGAACTCCGTACGGGCTCCGTACAGGCGCCGCATGCACTGCGTACCGACGCCGTACCGCCATATTCAACCCCGAAGTATCTTGACGTCAAGAGACTTCACGTCGACAGACCCCCTACACTGATCGTCATGGAGGACGAGGTCGACCGTCTGGTCGCAGCATGGCGCCGGGAGCGCCCTGACCTCGACGTGGAACCACTCGAGGTGCTCAGCCGTGTCAGCAGGCTCGCGCGGCATCTCGACAGGGCCCGTCGGCTCGCGTTCTCGGAGCACAATCTGGAGCCGTGGGAGTTCGACGTACTGACGTCGCTGCGGCGCGCGGGATCGCCGTATCAGCTCTCGCCCGGACAGCTCCTCACCCAGACCCTGGTGACGTCCGGCACGATGACCAACCGCATCGACCGGCTCGCGAAGAAGGGCCTCGTCGAGCGGCTCCCGGATCCCAGTGACCGGCGGGGCGTGCTCGTGCGGCTGACCGAGGAGGGCCAGGACCGCGCCGACCAGGCCCTCGCCGGACTGCTCAAGCAGGAGCGGGCGATCCTCGCCGAGCTCTCGCGCGGCCAGCGCGGCGAGCTTGCCGCGCTGCTACGCCAGTTGACCGCCCCGTTCGACAACATCCCCGGCTAGGTCGACGGGACCGACCCCGGCCCTGCGCGCGAGCGCGACGGCCGCGAGCGTGGAGTGGACGCCCAGCTTCCCCAGCACGTTCTGCATGTGCGTACGCACCGTGTGCGGGGAGAGGAAGAGACGCTCGGCCACGGCCTTCCTGCCCAGGCCCGCCACCATGCAGCGAAGGACCTCGCGCTCGCGCGGGGTCAGCGACTCCACCAGGCGCTCGGATTCCGTGCGGTGCTTGCGCGCGGCGGTCAGCTCCCGCAGGACGCCGGTGAGCAGCGCGGGCGGCAGGTGGGTCTCCTCCCGCAGCACACCCCGTATGACCGTCAGGAGCCGGGACAGCGAGCAGTCCTTGGCGACCCAGCCCGATGCGCCGGCCTGCAGCGCGAGCGCGGCCCTGCGCGGGTCGTCCTTCTCGGCGAGCACGACCGTGCGGACCATCGGCTGGCCCGAACGGACTCCGGCCACCAGGGAGATGCCGTCCACCAGGCCGTCGGCGTTGCCCTCCTGCACGGAAGGCGCGGGCCTGACGCCCTGCACGGCGCTCGCGGACGCGCCCAGGTCGGCGTCGACGAGCAGCACGTCGTATCTGCGCCCCTCGGCTATCGCCCGCTCCAGGCAGCGCAGTGCGGCCGGGCCGCTGCCCGCCGCGGACACGTCGACGTCGGGCTCCGCCGCCAGTGCCGCCGCGAGCGACTCGGCGAAGATGCGATGGTCGTCGACGACCAGGACTCGGATACGAACCACTGAAACCCCCTCCCCCAGGCTCTCCCGTGAGAGCAGGGGATACCCCATCGTCGGAGGACGTACCGTGCGGGCACGACACCCGGAACGGGGGTCGCCGCAGTCGCCCGGCCGCCGCCGGGCTGTGACCACTACCCCCATCGCCGGGCGTCGTACCCGACTGTCTCGCCCCCTGAGCGGTGCCGGCCCCCACCGGCACTGCCACTCAGAGTAGGGCCGCACGGCAGGAGCGGAAGGTAATTTACAGAACTGACTGGCCAGCGCGTTTATGGTGAGCCGTATGTTTCGTATTGAGACAGGAGTCGACAAGGAGCGGTTCGCTCTGCTTCTCTCCCGCCTCCAGGCATCGAACACCGCTGCCTCGCCGGTGATCCGCGCCCTGCGCGGCACCCCGCAGGATCGTGAATTACCGCTGGCCGTATGGCTGATGGAGCGCACGGAGGGCTTCGTCGGCGGTCTCGCCGGGCACACCTGGGGGCGCTGGCTGCACGTGGACCACCTCTGGGTCAGCGAGTCCCATCAGGGCGCGGGCCTGGGCGCGCAGCTGCTCGCGGAAGCGGAACGCATCGCCAGGGACGACCGGAATTGTCTCAATTCCCGCGTGGAAACCTGGGACTTCCAGGCACCCGGCTTCTACCGCGACCAGGGATACGAGGTGGTGTCGGTGATCCCGGACTACCCCCAGGGCGCCAAGGAGTTCACCCTGACGAAGAAACTGGCCTGATGCGGCAGCGGGCCCGGTGACAGTTCCCGTACGGGGTTGCCACCGAGCCCAATTTGCATGATCTGTACCGGAGTTGACCGAATACTCCGTTATGCCAGGCGCCGCGCCCCCGCCGAAGGCACCGCCGGGAACACCCGCGGGACGGTGTAGCCCGCCGCGGTGAACGCCTCCAGGACCGACTTCGTCACCGGCTCCGCGTCGACCTCCTCCACCAGGACGATCGCCGAGCCGCCGAAGCCGCCGCCCGTCATCCGGGAGCCGATCGCGCCCGCCGCGTTCGCGGAGGTCACCACCAGGTCCAACTCCTCGCAGGAGATGCGCAGATCGTCCCGCAGCGACGCGTGGCCCTCGGTCAGGACGGGTCCGATCGCGCGCACCTCGCCCGCGTCGAGCAGGCCGATGACCTGCTCCACCCGGTGGTCGTCCGAGACGATGTGGCGGACGTAGCGGCGGATCTTCTCGTCCGTCAGCTTCTCCAGGGCCGAGGGGAGTTCCGCGTACGGGACGTCCCGCAGGTGGGAGACGCCGAGGATGCGCGCGCCCTCCTCGCAGCCGGCCCGCCGCTCGGCGTATGCCCCGTCGCCCAGCTCGTGCTTGACGCGGGTGTCGACGACCAGGAGCTGCAGGCCCTGTGCGGCAAGGTCGAAGGGGACCTGCCGTGTCGTCAGGTCCCGGCAGTCCAGGTGCAGGGCGTGGCCCTCCGTGGCGCACGCGGACGCCATCTGGTCCATCACGCCGCACGGCACGCCGACGAAGGCGTTCTCGGCGCGCTGGGACAGGACCGCGAGCTCGGAGGCGTCCAGGCCCAGTTCGTACAGGTCGTTCAGGGCCAGTGCTGTGACGACCTCCAGGGCCGCCGACGAGGACAGGCCCGCCCCCGTCGGGACGGTCGACGCGAGGTGGATGTCCGCGCCGCCGGACACCTCGTGGCCCGCACCCCGCAGCGCCCACACCACGCCCGCCGGGTAGGCGGCCCAGCCGCCCTGCCCGTATTTCGAGAGGGGGGTGAGGTCGTCGACGCGCAGTTCGGCGACCGGCGCGTCGATGTCCGCCGAGTGCAGCCGCAGGACTCCGTCGGAGCGGCGTGCCACCGCCGCCACCGCGGTGTGCGGCAGGGCGAGCGGCATCACGAAGCCCTCGTTGAAGTCCGTGTACTCGCCGATGAGGTTGACCCGGCCGGGAGCCGACCAGACCCCGTCCGGCTCGTACCCGTACAGCTCGGCGAACTGGCCCGCTACGTCCATCAGTTTTCCCCTTCAGCCCCTGCTCAGCGCTGGGCGAACGCCCATGCGTCGGCGACGATGCCCGCGAGGTCCGCGCGGGTCGGATTCCAGCCGAGCCGCTCCCGCGCAGTGGCCGCGGAGGCGACCAGGACCGCCGGGTCGCCGCCGCGGCGCGGGGCCATGACCTCGGGGATCGGGTGCCCGGTGACCTGGCGGACGGTCTCGATGACCTCGCGCACGGAGAAGCCGTTGCCGTTGCCGAGGTTGCAGATCAGGTGCTCGCCGGAGGTGGCCGCATCGACGGCGAGGAGGTGCGCCTGCGCCAGGTCCGCGACGTGGATGTAGTCGCGGACGCAGGTGCCGTCCGGGGTCGGGTAGTCGTCGCCGAAGACGGAGATCGCCTCGCGCTTGCCCTGCGCGACCTGGAGGACCAGCGGGATGAGGTGCGACTCGGGGTCGTGCCGCTCTCCCTGCTCTCCGTAGGCGCCCGCCACGTTGAAGTAGCGAAGGGACACTGCACCGAGCCCGTGGGCGGCGGCCTCTCCGGTGATCATGTGGTCGACGGCGAGCTTGGAGGCGCCGTAGGGAGACGTGGGGGCGGTCGGGTCCGTCTCGGTGATGGGGCTGCTGACCGGCTCGCCGTACGTCGCCGCCGTGGAGGAGAAGACGAGCTTGCGCACGTCCGCGTCGCGCATCGCGCCGAGCAGCGCCATCGTGCCGCCGACGTTGTTGTCCCAGTACTTCTCGGGCTTCACGACGGACTCGCCGACCTGTGAGAAGGCGGCGAAGTGCAACACGGCGTCGTAGGAGGAGTCCAGCCACTTGGCGGCATCGCGGATGTCGCCCTCGATGAACTTCGCGCCGGCCGGGACGCCCTCGCGGAATCCGGTGGAGAGGTTGTCCAGGACGGTCACCTCGTGCCCGGCCTCGATCAGATGCTGGGCCACCACGCTTCCCACATAGCCCGCCCCGCCGGTGACCAGGTACTTACGACTCATGAACTCGCTACCTCTCGCAGTCGCTGGGCCGCGGCTTCCGGCGGCACGTCGTTGATGAACACGCTCATGCCGGATTCGGAACCCGCGAGGAACTTCAGCTTGCCCGAAGTGCGGCGAATGGTGAAAAGCTCGAGGTGGAGCGCGAAGTCGTCCCTATTGACCCCTTCGTGCTCGTCGAGCGGGCCGAAGGGTGCCTGGTGCCACGCCGCGATGTACGGGGTGAGCGGCTCGCCCTCGGTTCCACCGTCACCGAAGATCCGGTCGAAGCGCCTCAACAGTTCCAGATAGACCTGGGGGAACTCTGTGCGTGCCGCTTCGTCGAGCCCGAGCAGGTCCGCGACGCGGCGCTTGGGGTAGAGGTGCACCTCGTAGGGCCAGTGCGCGGCGTGGGGGACGAACGCCACCCAGTGCTCCGTCTGAAGGACCACGCGCTCGCCGGCCGACTCCTCGGCCACGACGTCGTCGAAGAGGTTGCGGCCCGTGGACTCCTTGTGCGCGGCGAGCGACCCGAGCATCAGGGACGTACGCGGGGTGACGAAGGGGTAGGCGTAGATCTGCCCGTGCGGGTGGCCCAGGGTCACGCCGATCTCGGCGCCGCGGTTCTCGAAGCAGAACACCTGCTCGACGGAGGGCAGGTGCGAGAGCTCCGCGGTCCTGTCCGTCCACGCGTCAAGGACCAGGCCCGCCTGCTCCTCGGTGAGGTCGGCGAAGGACGAGTCGTGGTCGGAGGTGAAGCAGACGACCTCGCAGCGTCCGGCGTCGCCGGCAAGCGAGGGGAAGCGGTTCTCGAAGACCACCACGTCGTACGAGGAGTCGGGGACCTCGCTCAGCTTCTCGCCCTCGGAGGGGCACAGGGGGCACTCGTCGGCCGGCGGGTGGTAGGTGCGGCCCTGGCGGTGCGAGGCGATGGCCACCGCGTCGCCCAGGAGCGGGTCCCGGCGGATCTCCGAGGTGGTGGAGATGGGGTCCAGCGGCCTTCGGTCGACGGCGTCGCGCACGGCGTCGTCGCGCGAGTCGTAGTAGATGAGCTCACGACCGTCTGCGAGACGGGTCGAGGTCTTCTTCACGTCCGGGGCTCCTCACCAACACCCACACCCAACATAACCGAACATAACAAACCACAAGCCAACAGCATCGTCAATGGTGGGCCCGAGACGTGTCCCGAAGCATGTCCGGCCCGCCACGGGAGCCAGTCCGATCACAATCAAACAAAGAACACCAAAAGAAGTCTTCAGTTATTGAAGCGGGAAGCGTAGGTTCCGGTCTGATCAGTTCGCGCAACGAAGCGAGTTCCCCATGCAGTCCCCCACACAGACCCTGGCCGAGGGGCTTCGGCTGCCCACCAACGGCCTCGACTACGCGATCCTCGCGATCTACTTCGCAGTCGTACTCGGCATCGGCTTCGCCGCCCGGCGCTCCGTCAAGACAAGCCTCGACTTCTTCCTCTCGGGCCGTTCGCTGCCCGCCTGGGTCACCGGTCTCGCGTTCGTCGCCGCCAACCTCGGCGCCACCGAGATCCTGGGCATGGCCGCGACCGGCGCGCAGTACGGCGTCGCGGTCGTCCACTGGTACTGGATCGGCGCCATCCCCGCGATGGTCTTCCTCGGCCTCGTGATGATGCCGTTCTACTACCGCTCCAAGGTCCGCTCGGTCCCCGAGTACCTGCTCCAGCGCTTCGACAAGTCGGCGCACCTGCTCAGCTCGGCGCTCTTCGCGTTCGCCGCGATCCTCATCGCGGGCGTGAACCTCTACGCCCTGTCGATCGTGGTCGAGGCGCTCCTGGGCTGGCCGCAGTGGGTGGCGATCGTCGTCGCCGGCTTCTTCGTCCTGGCGTACATCACGATCGGCGGGCTTTCCTCAGCGATCTACAACGAAGTCCTCCAGTTCTTCGTGATCCTGGCCGCCCTGATCCCGATCTGCGTCATCGGCCTGAAGAAGGTCGGCGGCTGGGACGGGCTCTCCGGCTCCCTGGAGAAGTCGCACGGCGGTGACTTCATGACCGCCTGGGGCGGCACCGGCATCGGTGACGCCAACCCGCTGGGCGCGAACTGGCTGACGATCATCCTCGGCCTGGGCTTCGTGCTCTCCTTCGGCTACTGGACGACCAACTTCGCCGAGGTGCAGCGCGCCCTGTCCGCGAAGAACCTCTCCGCCGCCCAGCGCACGCCGCTGATCGCCGCCTTCCCGAAGATCTTCATCGTCTTCCTGGTGATGATCCCCGGCCTGGTCGCGGCCGTCCTCGTCCCCAAGATCGGCACGGCGGGCTCGGACCTCACCTACAACGACGCGATCCCGTACCTGATGCAGGAGTTGCTGCCCAACGGCGTACTCGGCATCGCGGTGACCGGTCTGCTCGCGGCGTTCATGGCGGGCATGGCGGCGAACGTGTCGTCCTTCAACACCGTCTTCACGTACGACATCTGGGCGAAGTACGTGGTCAAGGACCGCGAGGACGGCTACTACCTGAAGTTCGGCCGTCTGATCACCGCGATCGGCGTCCTGGCCTCCGTCGGAACGGCCTTCATCGCCTCGTCGTTCTCGAACATCATGGGGTACCTCCAGACGCTGTTCTCCTTCTTCAACGTCCCGATGTTCGTGGTCTTCATCATCGGCATGTTCTGGAAGCGGGCCTCGGTGAAGTCCGGTGTCTGGGGTCTGGTCGCGGGCACGACCGCCGCGATGATCAACTACTTCTACATCTACAAGCAGGGCGTCATCGACATCCCGACCGACCAGGGCGCCAACTTCGTCTCGGCGATCGTCGGCTTCGTCGCGGGCGCCGTGGTGATGGTCGTGGTCACGCTCTTCACCGCGCCCAAGCCGGAGGCCGAACTGGCCGGTCTGGTCTACGGAACGAGCTCACCGGGCCTGGAGGAGCCGCCCGCCGAGGGCGACGACGCCTGGTACCGCAAGCCGGCGCTGCTCGGCTGGGGCGCCGTCGTGCTCGCCGCGCTCTGCTACGTCCCCTACTCGTTCTGAATCCGATCGGAGGTCTGGAAGAACATGTCTGAACTGCACAACGAAGTCTCCGAGCTGGAGCGCAAGTCCGCCACGGCGGCTCGCCTCTTCGACATCCGGCGGATCATCGGCGGTCTGTTCGTCGTCTACGGAATCATCGTGACGATCGCCGGAATCTCCCCGTCCGACGCCGACATGAAGAAGGCCGAGGACATCAACATCAACCTGTGGACGGGCCTGGCCATGCTGGGGCTCGGCCTCTTCTTCCTCGGCTGGCTGTGGCTGCGGCCCACGCCGCCGCCCACCGAGGCGCCGGAAGACGAGTAGCCCCCTCGCGACACCCCTGGACGGGGCCCGAGTTCACTGCACCGGTGACTCGGGCCCCGTCGGCGTCTCCACGTCGTTCGCGTACGCCGCGACGGGCCGCTCCGCGCGGTCGAGCAGACCCGTCCGCGCGGCGAGCGCCGCGGCCTCCAGGCGGGAGCCGACGCCCAGTTTCATCAGGACGCGCTGCACGTGCGTGCGCGCCGTGCTGGGCGCTATGCCCATCCCGGCGGCGATGAGCCGGGTGTCCTCGCCGTCCGCGACGCGGACCAGGACCTCGACCTCGCGCGGCGTCAGCATCTGAAGGAGCCGCTGCCCCTCGTCGTCGGGCTGCGCGGCCGGATTGAGCAGCTCGCTGAACGCGCCCTGGAGCAGCTGCGGGGCGACGGCCGCCTCGCCCGCTCTGGCCTTCATGATGGCGCGCTCGACGCCCTCTATGCGCTCGTCATGCCGTACATAGCCGGAGGCCCCCGCGGCGAAGGCCGCGGCGATGCCGCGCGGGCTCGGCACCGGGCCGAGCACCACCACGGCGACCTGCGGACGCTCCCGCTTGATCTTCACGACCGGATCGAACATTCCGGCCTCCGCGGGCGTCGCCGTGCCGAGCAGGCAGACCTCGGGAGCCCGGCTGATGACCAGCTCGGCCGCCCCGGCCGCGGGTGCGGCCGCGGCGAGCACCCGGTGCCCGCGCAGTTTTAATGCCGAGGCGAGTGCCTCGGCGAGCAGTCGGTGGTCGTCGACCACCATGAGCCGCACACCCATCGAGCAACCCCCCAGATATCCCCACGGATCCCCCACGGATCGAGGGCCCCCCGGCCCCGCACCCACTCATGCCCCGGAAGCTACACGCTTGTTCGACGTCGCGCGCCCCCTACCGGTGAGAAGCGGCCTGGAATGCCGAAATCCCGGCCATGCGCATATGCGCGTCAGGACGTGCGTACGAAAGGTCGTACGGGAGAGCAGGACGGCCCCGCTCCCTTTCGGGAACGGGGCCGTCCTACGCGTATGCGGAGGTCACAGGGGTTACTGGGCGACAAATCCCAGGGCCGTGTACTCCTTCTCGTCCTTCGAGTACGGCTTGCTGATCAGCTCTTTGCCGAGGTACAGCTTGCCGTTCCCGTAAAGGAGTTCGTTCGATTTCGGCACCATGCTGCTGATCGCGCTGCCGACCGATTCGGCGGCCGGGGTCTCCAGGAGCTTGGTCTCCTTCATCGTCTTGCCGTTGAGGGAGATGACCTGGGCGCCCTTGTCGTAGCCCGCGTCCTTGTACGCCAGGATGTTGCCGCCGTCCATGCGGATGGGGAACATCTCGCCGTTCTCGCCCGCGTCGGCGCGGTCGCCCGTGGTCTTGCCGGTGGCCAGCGAGAAGGAAATGATCTCGTTCGTCTGGCTGTAGCCGTCACCGCCGCCCTTGTGCTGGCGGGTCGGGACGTAGAGCTTGTCGTTGCCGACGGCCAGCGAGCTGCAGGCGTAGACGACGTTGACCTCGCAGTCGTGGTCGTACTTGCCGTCGGGCAGCGAGATCTTGGCGCGGAGCCTGCCCTTGTCGTTCAGCGAGAAGACGTCCGTGACGCCGCTCGCGGTGATCTCCTGGGTGTCCTGGCCGTAGACGACCGGGCGGGTCGAGATGATCTTGGCGTTGTCGACGCCCGGCGTCACCGGGTAGGTCCACTTGTCGTCGCCGGTCTTGGGGTCGAGGAGCTGGATCTTCAGCTTCTCGTCGCCGTAGTCACCGCACTTCTGGACGACGACGAGCTGCTCGCCGCCGGCGTAGCCCTCGTCCTGGCACTCGTCGCCCGGGGTGGGTTCCCACAGGTGCTTGCCCTTGTTGGCGATGTCGAAGGCGGCGCCGCCCGCGCTGGAACCGACCGCGACGGTGTTGCCGCTGATGGTGAGCTCTTCGATCCGGGCCTTGGAGCTGCCCTCGTCGATGGTCTCCGTCCAGAGCTTCGTGCCCTGCTTCAGGTCGATCGCGGAGATCTGCGAGCAGGTCTGGTGGTCGCCCTTCTTGGTCCGCTTGGCCTCTTCGTACGCGACCGCGACGATGCCGTCCTTGGTGACCTCGCGCGAACCGGCGCACGTCTGGCCCGCCAGCGGCAGCGTCCACAGCTCCTTGCCGTCGGTGGGGTTGTAGCCGACGATCTCGTTGACGCCCGCCTTGGCGTAGACGTCATCGGTGAGCCAGGAGCCCTTGATGCTCCAGACGTCGTCCTTGGGCACCTCGGGCTGCGGGAGCTGCATGGAGACGGTGGCGCTCGTGTTGGTCGGCACCTTCTCGGTGCCGGGGCCGCTCGGGCCCTGCTCACCGCCGCCGCCCTTCTTCTCCCCGCCGCCCTTGCCGCCACCGGTCGAGCCCTCGGAGCTCGCCTCGGTGTCGTCCTTGCCCGAGGTCGAGGCGTAGAAGACACCGCCGCCGACGATCAGGGCGATCGCGACGACCGCACCGATGATGATCTTCATCTGGCCGCTGAGCTTGGAGCCGCCCGAAGCGGGAGCGCCGGCCTGCGGGGCCATCGGCATCGTGCCGGGCTGCTGGTAGGCGCCGTACGGCGGCTGCTGCCCGTACGGGGCCTGCTGGCCGTACGGCTGGGTCGGCTGGCCCGGGTAGCCGTAGCCCTGGGGCTGGCCGGGGGGCGGGGTGCCGGGGGCCTGCGGCGCCTGCGGGTAGCCGTAGGTGGGCTGGCCCTGCGGCTGGCCCGGCGGCGGAGGCGGCGACTGCGGGGGCGGACCGGCCGGGGGCTGGCCCGCGGGCATCGTCGGCGGCTGACCCGGCGGCTGAGCGGGCGGCGGGGTCTGCGGGTAGCCGTACGACGGGTTGTTCGGCTCGGGGGCCTTGCCGAAGCCGGGCGGCGGGTCCTGCGGTGCGCCGAAACCGCCGGGCGGCGGGTCCTGGGGAGCGCCGAACCCGCCCTGCGGGGGCTCGTTGGGCGGCTGGGGCGGCTGGGTCATGACGTCGATTCCTTGGGGACGAGAGATGAACTAAGCGACAAAGAGGGCGACTTGCCCGACGGAGAAGATCACTTGCCGTAGGCCAGCATCAGCTTCTCCTGGCCCTTTGCGCTGCCCGAGAGCCGCGTGGTGGAGATGTAGAAGCGACCGTCCACGTAGTCGATCGCCTTGGAGTAGAAGCCGCTCTCGATCTCCGAGGTCCCCGAGGGGTTCTTCAGGAGCGTCTTCGGCTTGTGCGAGCCCGAGAGCGGGATCGAGACGACCTGCCCGCCGGAGTCGTACGAGGGGTTGACGTATCCGATGAGCGAACCGCCGTCGACCTTGATCGGCAGCATCGATTCATCAGCGGGTGACTTCGTGCGCCAGGCCTCCTTGCCGGTGGCGAGGCTGATCGCCACGACCTCGTTGGGGCCGGACGTCTCGTCGGTCGGCAGGTAGAGGTTCTTGTCGTCGGTCGTGGCACCCAGGCAGCCCTGCAGACTGCCGCCGAGGAAGGCGGAGCCGTCGCACTCGGGCCTGAACTTCTCGTCGACGCCGACCTCGGAGCGGGTGGCGCTGCTGTTGGGCTTCAGCGTGGTGATGTTCCACTGCTTCTTGTCCTCATTGCTGAGGTAGACGATCGTCGGGCTCTCGGAGTAGATCCGGCCGATCTGCCAGCCCTTGGGGAACTTCTTCGTCCACACGGCCTTGCCGGTCTTCGGGTCGAGCTGCTGGAGCTCGTCGTGCTCGGTGGGCGAGCTCGCCCCGCACGAGTAGGCCACGAGCATCTTCTTGCCGCCGGCGAAGCCGCTGGGGAAGCAGGTCCCCGGGTCCTTCTTGTCCGCGACGAAGAGCTCCTTGCCGTCGCTGAGGCGCAGCGCCGTGCCGGACTGGGAGCGGCCGACCATCAGCGTGTCGCCGGTGATGGAGAGGTCGGTGCTGAGGGACATGTCGAACAGTCCCTCCTCCTTCACCGGCTTCACCCACCCCTTGCTGCCGTCATCGAGGTCGACGACCTGGATCTGGTTGCACTTGGAGTCGTCCTTCTGACCGTCCTTGTACGCCACGACGATCTCGTTGTCGTCCGAGATCTGCGGAGTCGTGCCACAGATCTTCTGCGGGAACTTGATCGTCGGCCAGGCCACGTCGCCCGTCTTGACCTTGTAGGCGGTGATCTCCTTGTACGCCGCCTTGACCGCGATGTCGTCGTGGACCCACATGCCCTTGGCGTCGGCGCCGGAACCGGGCACCTTGGGCGCCTCCTTGTACCAGAGCACCTTCGACTCGCCGGGCTGGCGGCCCGCGTTGAGGTCCTCCCGCTCCTTGTCGCCGTCGCCGCTGCCGTCGCCCGGGTTGACCGGGGCGGAGCTGCCGCCCTTCGGGTCGTCGCTCTTCCCGGCGACGGGCTTCTTCTTGCTGGGATCGTCGTCGCCGCCGACGACCGCCCAGGCGACGCCGCCGATGACGAGCGCCGCGGCGGCCACGGCCGCCACGATCAGACCGGGCTTGCCCTTGAACGGGTTCTTGCTGCCTCCGCCGGGCGGGGTGCCGGGGGGCATGCCGGGGCCGCCGGGGTACTGCTGCTGCGGGTAGCCGTACTGGGGCTGGGCCGCGTAGGGGCCCGGCTGCGTGGGCTGGCCGTAGGGACCCGGCTGGCCGGGCTGCGCGGGCTGGCCGTAAGGTCCGGCCTGACCGGGCTGCGTGGGCTGGTCGTACGGGCCGGGCTGCTTGTACGGTCCGGACTGCGGGTAGCCGTAACCCGGCTGGGGTGCGGGCGGAGTCTGCGGGTAGCCGTAACCGGGCTGGGGCGCGGGCGGAGTCTGCGGGGCCCCGGACGGCGGCGTCGGCGGGGCCTGCGGAGGCTGGGCCGGCGGCTGCGGTGGCTGACCCGGTGGCTGCGGCGCTCCCTGCTGCGGATCCTGCGGAGCTCCGAAACCGCCGGACGGCGGCTGGTTGGGCGGCTGAGTCATCAGCGCTTCCCCCTTCACTGATTTTTCGGCACGCCAAGTGGTGCTCAGGCGGACCTTTCTATCACCCTGTCCGCCTAGCACACCTGACCGGTCCGTCCCCTGTTCCCAAGGGAGGACCGGCCCGTGATGCGTCTGTTACGAGACCTCTACGCGCTCTCCGCAAGCTCCAGCCAGCGCATTTCCAACTCGTCGCGCTCGCTGACCAGTTCACGCAGCTCGGCGTCCAGTTTGGCCACCTTTTCGAAGTCGGTGGCGTTATCGGCGATTTGAGCGTGCAGCCATGTTTCCTTCGTGGACATCTTGTCCAGCTGCCGCTCGATCTTCTGGAGTTCCTTCTTCGCGGCGCGGGCGTCGGCGGAGGAGACCGCGGCCTTCTGCGGGGCGGCGGCGGCCGGCGCGGCGGAGTCGGCGAGGGGGGCGGCCGGAACACCGGCCGCCGCCATCCGCTTGCGCCGCTCCAGGTACTCGTCGATGCCGCGCGGCAGCATCCGCATCGTGGCGTCGCCGAGCAGCGCGAAGACCTTGTCGGTGGTGCGCTCCAGGAAGAACCGGTCGTGGGAGATCACGACCATCGAGCCGGGCCAGCTGTCGAGGACGTCCTCGAGCTGCGTCAGCGTCTCGATGTCGAGGTCGTTCGTCGGCTCGTCGAGGAAGAGGACGTTCGGCTCGTCCATGAGGAGCCGGAGCAGCTGGAGCCGCCGCCGCTCGCCGCCGGAGAGGTCACCGACGGGCGTCCACTGCTTCTCCTTGTTGAAGCCGAACGTCTCGCAGAGCTGCCCCGCTGTCATCTCCCGGCCCTTGCCGAGGTCGACGCGCTCGCGCACCTGCTGCACGGCCTGCAACACCCGCAGCGTCGGGGAGAGTTCGGCCACTTCCTGGGAGAGATAGGCGAGCTTGACGGTCTTGCCGACCACCACGCGCCCGGCCTCGGGCTGTACGTCGCCGTCGGAGCGCTGCGCCTGCGCCATCGCCCGCAGGAGCGAGGTCTTGCCCGCGCCGTTGACACCGACCAGGCCGATGCGGTCGCCGGGGCCGAGCTGCCAGGTCAGGTGCTTGAGGAGCACCTTGGGCCCGGCCTGGACGGTCACGTCCTCAAGGTCGAAGACGGTCTTGCCGAGCCGGGTCGTCGCGAACTTCATCAGCTCGCTGGTGTCGCGGGGCGGCGGCACGTCGGCGATGAGTTCGTTCGCGGCCTCGATGCGGTACCGCGGCTTGCTGGTGCGGGCCGGGGCGCCGCGGCGCAGCCAGGCGAGCTCCTTGCGCATCAGGTTCTTGCGCTTGGTCTCCTCGGTGGCCGCGATGCGCTCGCGCTCGGCACGCGCGAAGACGTAGTCGGAGTACCCGCCCTCGTACTCGAAAACAGACCCGCTCTGTACGTCCCACATGCGCGTGCACACCTGGTCCAGGAACCAGCGGTCGTGCGTGACGCAGACGAGCGCCGAGCGCCGGGTGCGCAGGTGCTCGGCGAGCCAGGCGATGCCCTCGACGTCCAGGTGGTTGGTCGGCTCGTCGAGGACGATCAGGTCGGGCTCGCCGATGAGCAGCTTCGCGAGCGCGATACGGCGGCGCTCGCCACCGGAGAGCGGCCCGATGACGGTGTCGAGCCCCTGCGGGAAGCCCGGCATGTCGAGCCCGCCGAAGAGGCCGGTGAGCACGTCCCGGATCTTGGCGTTGCCCGCCCACTCGTGGTCGGCGAGGTCACCGATGACCTCGTGCCGCACGGTGGCCTCGGGGTCGAGGGAGTCGTGCTGGGTCAGCACGCCGAGCACGAGACCGCCGTTGTGCGTGACGCGCCCCGAGTCGGCCTCCTCCAGCTTGGCGAGCATCCGGATGAGGGTCGTCTTGCCGTCTCCGTTGCGCCCCACGACGCCGATCCGGTCCCCCTCGGACACGCCGAGGGAGACGCCGTCGAGCAGGGCACGGGTGCCGTACACCTTGCTGACTGCCTCGACATTGACCAGGTTGACGGCCATTAACGCTCCAGGGAAGGGGATCGATCGACCTCCAGCGTAGTCGGAGGCGACGACAACCGGCCCGGCGGCCGCTGCGGAGCCGATCAGCCCCTGCGGCCCCGCCCGGCCCGCTCCACGAGCAGCCACCCCGCGAGGGCAAGACCCACCGCCACCGGTGCCGTCATGTGCACGGCCACCACCATCGCCGTACGCCCTTCGAGCAGCCCGCCGAAGCCGACCATGGAGAGCCCTAGCACCCCGAACAGGCACAGCGTGACGCCCACCGCGGCGGCCGGGCCCGAGACCGGGCCCGGTGCGCGAGCCGCCGACTCCGGCGTCCGCGAGGGCCGTTCGAAGCGGCGGAACGCGGCGACGAGCATCGCGGTGATCACCGCCGCGGCCGCCATCCGCAGCGGGGCCTGCGCCCACCATGCCGCCGACGCGGGCTCCGGCAGCGGCACGTCAGCGGCGATCAGCATTCCGTACACCCCGAGCATCGCCGTCAGGTGCCACAGGAACGCCGTCATCGAGATGCCGTTCGCCGCCACCACGCCCCGCCACACCCGTGGCCGCGCGAGCCACCGCACGGCGGGCCCCCTCAGCAGCTCCACCGCTCCCACCAGCCACATTCCGTGGCAGAGCAGGGCGAAGGTGGGCGGAGCCATGTTCGAGACGCGCTCGCCGGGCATGCCGACCATCGAGAGCGGATAGGGCCCGAAGGCGACCAGGGCCGCGGCGCCCGCGAGCCCCGCCGCCGCCATGGCCGCGGGCACCCGCAGCCTGCCGTCCGCCCGCAGGAAGCCGAGCTGGTGCACGGCGAGCCACACGAAGGCGAAGTTCAGGAACTCCACGTACGGCACCCCGAAGGCGAAGCGCGCCGCGTCCACCGCACCCGCGGCCAGGACGAGACCGCCGAAAGCGCCCCACCCGTAGCGCTCGTGCAGCTTCAGCAGCGGCGGCGTGAACGCCACCATCGCCAGGTAGATGCCGATGAACCACAAGGGCTGGGCGACGAGCCGGAGCGTCACGTCCAGCAACGCCCCGCCCTGTCCGAGCAGTTGGACAAGGAGGGCCGCCGCGCCCCACACCCCGATGAAGACCATCGTCGGCCTCAGCAGCCGCTGCAGGCGCGCCCGCAGGAACGCCGAGTAGACGGACCCGCCTTCCGGGGCCTTCCGGCCGAGGGAGCGGTACGACAGCGCGTGCGAGAAGCCGCCGACGAAGAAGAACACCGGCATGATCTGCAGCACCCAGGTGAGCATCTGCAGGCCGGGCACGACGGCGAGGAGGTTGCCGACCTCGGTACGGCCGTCGTCCCCGACGGTCACCGCCGCCATCAGCCAGTGGCCGACGACGACCGTGCCGAGCGAGGCGACCCGCAGCAGGTCCATGTACCGGTCGCGCCCGGCGGGCGTCTTCTCGGCCAGTTCGCGAACGCTTGATCCCATGCACGTACGGTCGCGCGCACCGGGGGGCCCGCGTCAGCGCGTACGTACTCAGATCAGCGCCTGAGTACCCCTGCCCCTAGAGCACTGTCGCGCCCGGCGCGGGCGAGTCGGCGACCCGGGCCGTGCGGCAGGTCCCGGAGGCCGTGAGCGCCTCGGCGATCCTGCGCGCGGAGCCGGCGTCGGCGGCCAGGAACGCCGTCGTGGGCCCGGAACCGGAGACGAGTGCGGCGAGGGCGCCCGCGTCCTTGCCGGCGGCGAGGGTGTCGGCGAGCGGGGGGAACAGCGAGAGGGCCGCGGGCTGCAGGTCATTGGTGACGGCACCGGCGAGGGCCTCGACGTCGCCCTTGCGCAGGGCGTCGAGCAGCGCGGGGGACGCCCGGGGGTCGGGTGCGGCCGGGGTCAGGCGGTCGAACTCGCGGTAGACCGCGGGTGTGGAGAGCCCGCCGTCGGCGACCGCGAACACCCAGTGGAAGTTCCCGCCGACCTCCAGGATCTCCAGCTTCTCGCCGCGCCCGGTGCCGAGCGCCGCGCCGCCGACCAGGCTGAACGGCACGTCGCTGCCCAACTCGGCGCAGATGTCGAGGAGTTCGTCCCGCGAGGCCCCGGTCCCCCACAGCGCGTCGCACGCCAGGAGCGCGCCCGCGCCGTCCGCGCTGCCGCCGGCCATGCCGCCCGCGACGGGGATGTCCTTGGCGATGTGGATGTACACGTCGGCGCTGCGGCCGTGGCGCGCGGCGAGGAGTTCCGCGGCCCGCGCCGCCAGGTTCGTACGGTCCAGGGGAACTTGATCCGAACCGGGCCCGACGCAGGTCACCCGCAGCTCGTCGGCGGGCGTGACCGTGACCTCGTCGTAGAGCCCCACGGCGAGGAAGACGTTGGCGAGGTCGTGGAAACCGTCCGGGCGCGCGGCGCCCACGGCGAGCTGGACGTTGACCTTCGCGGGGACCCGCACGGTGACGCCCGCGCTCACGCGCCCGCCCCCTTGTTCTCGGCGATCCGCGCGAACTCCTCCACGGTCAGTGCCTCGCCGCGCGCCTGCGGCGAGACTCCGGCGGCGACGAGCGCCGCCTCCGCGGCTGCCGCCGAGCCCGCCCATCCCGCGAGGGCGGCGCGCAGGGTCTTGCGGCGCTGGGCGAAGGCCGCGTCGACGACGGCGAAGACTTCCTTCTTCGAAGCGGTGGTCTTGACCGGCTCGGCGCGCCGCACGAGCGAGACGAGGCCCGAGTCGACGTTCGGGGCGGGCCAGAAGACGTTGCGCCCGATGGAGCCGGCGCGCTTCACGTCGGCGTACCAGTTCGCCTTCACGGACGGCACGCCGTACACCTTCGAGCCCGGATCGGCGGCGAGGCGGTCGGCGACCTCGGCCTGCACCATCACGAGCGTGCGCTCGATGCTGGGGAAGTGGTCGAGCATGTGCAGCAGGACGGGCACGGCGACGTTGTACGGGAGGTTGGCGACCAGCGCGGTCGGGGCGGGGCCCGGCAGCTCGGTGACGAGCATGGCGTCGCTGTGCACCAGCGCGAAGGAGCCGGCCTTCGCGGGGAGGCGGGCCTCGATCGTGGCCGGGAGCGCGCTCGCGAGCGTGTCGTCGATCTCGACCGCGGTCACGTGGTCCGCGGTGTCGAGGAGCGCGAGGGTCAGCGAGCCGAGCCCCGGCCCGACCTCGACGACCACATCCTCCGGGCCGACTTCCGCGGTGCGGACGATGCGGCGGACGGTGTTGGCGTCGATGACGAAGTTCTGGCCGCGCTGCTTGGTCGGGCGTACGCCCAGGGCAGCGGCCAGTTCGCGGATGTCGGCGGCGCCCAGCAGGGCGCCGGGCTCACTGTTACTCACCGGACCAGGTTACGTGTCTCTTTCTGGCCCCTGGGCCCATGACCGGCGGGGCCCGCATGTACCCGGCCCGAACAAGCTCTCCCGCCCACCCGCCCGATCACCCCGCATCCACCCCTGAACGAACAAGCTCTCCCGCCCACCCGCCCGATCACCCCGCATCCGCCCCTGGACGGACGAGCTTTCCGGTTGGCCCGCCGCACCACGGCGGGTGGGCCTGGCCCCCACGCGCCCGCAGTCGGCAGGGAGACGCGAGGGGGTGTGCCGGTATTTCCGCCCGGAGCACGGTTCGCGGTGCTCCCCAGCCGAAGCAATCAAGCGTCCAGAGGCGGATGGCGAGGACGGACATACCGGCGCGCACCCGCCCCCACAACCGGACCAGCCCCGCAGGACCCCGCCCCCTACAGCCGCCCCCCTACAACCGCCCCCCACAATGCGGCCAAGGACTGGCCCCCCGCTGCACGTACAGCCTCTTCGCGCGGAACGTCTGTTCGTCCGCGGACGCGTCCTGTGGGCGGCCCGCGCCGCCCAGGCTCTGCCATGTCTGCGTGTCGAACTGGTACAGGCCGCCGTACGTCCCCGACGCGTCCACCGCGCCCGGCCGCCCGCCCGACTCGCAGTGTGCGAGCGAGCCCCAGTTCAGGCCCTCCGCCCCGGCCACCGAATTCGGGCGCTGCTTCGTGCCCACCTTCACGATCTGCGTCTGCGGCTCCCGCACGACCTCCGCGCGCAGCCGCCGCGGCTTCTGCTTGACGCCGTTGACCGTCCGCAGCGCGTACGTGACCCGCCGGGTGCCCTGGTGGCCCTGCCGCTCCACGACCTCCGTACCGGCGAAGAGCTCCGGATCGCGCGTACGCCGCACGTCGAACGGGATCGGCTCGTCCCGCACCTCCTTGTGCCCGGAGATCCGCATGACGGTGACCGTCTGGCCGTCGCGCGGGAAGCTCTCGGGCGGGACGGAGGTGGTGTCCTGGCCGTTGAGGGTGAGCCCCGACTCCTGGACCGCTTCCGCCACGGTCGCCGCGTTCGTACGGATGGTCCGCTCACGCCCGTCCGCCATGATCGTCACGGTGCGCTCGGTCCGTACGTCCAGATCGAGGCCGGCCCGCTCGATCCGCTTGCTCCGCGAGGCCGAAAGGTAGGCGCCCTCGGCCCGCACCCCGAGCTGCCGCAGCGCCCCGTCCACGGTGCGCGCCGTCGTCCACACCTCGCGCCGCTGCCCGTCGAGGGTGAGCTTCACCGGCCGCCCGTAACGGACCGCGATCTCGTCGCCGCTGGCCAGGGCCGCGCCCGCGGTCGGCGCCACGATGTCGTGCGCCCCGAAGTCCACGCCCTCTTCCTCAAGGAGCTCACCCACGTCGTCCGCGAAGGTGTGCAGGGTGCGCGACTCCCCGTCGACCGTCAGCTGCACGGCCTTGTCCTCGGCGACGAACGCGGAGGTGCCGCCCGCGAGGAAGGCGACGACGAGCGCCTGCGGCAACAGCCGCCGCAAGGCCTCGGGGCGCTCGGAACCACCTCGCGACCGTGCGCCCGACGGCCGCGGCTTCGACTTCTTCCGCCGGGCGGCCCGCCGCGCCTCGGCCCGCCCCCCTTCGGACACGGGCCCGGCGGACTGCCGGGGAAAGCCGGGCCGGAAGGCCGGCTCGGTGTCCCGCTCCGGCACCGGCACCGGCATCTGTTCCGGCACCGGCACCGGCTCCGGCTCATAGGCCGTGCCGACCCCATAGGGCGTCTCGTACTGCGGCGCATGACTCACGACGACGCTCCAGCGTTCTCGTACTGCTCTGGTCCGGATCGAGCGAGGCGACCAGAACCTAGCGGAGCGACCGTCACTCTCCAAAGCAGCACGACTACGCAGTGTCGCGGCGCGGCCCTGAACCACAGGGCCGCGGGCGTTATCGCTCAGTAATCAAAGGCACGCGCCGTATTGACCGAGATCGCCTCGGCCATGGCGTCCTCACCGATGCCGCGCACCTCGGCCATGGCCCGCAATGTGACCGGAATGAGATACGGGGCGTTAGGCCGTCCGCGGTAGGGAGCGGGCGTGAGGAAGGGCGCGTCGGTCTCCACGAGCACCAGATCGAGCGGCGCCACGGCCAGCGCGTCCCGCAGCCCCTGCGCGTTCTTGAAGGTCATGTTGCCGGCGAAGGACATGAAGTACCCGTGCTCCGCGCACACTTGGGCCATCGCCGCGTCACCTGAGTAGCAGTGGAAGACGGTGCGCTCCGGCGCCCCCTCCTCCTTCAGGACCCGCAGCACATCTTCGTGCGCCTCGCGATCGTGGATGACCAGGGCCTTGCCGTGCCGCTTGGCGATCTCGATGTGGGCGCGGAAGGACCGCTCCTGGGCGGCCTTGCCCTCGGGTCCGGTGCGGAAGTAGTCGAGCCCGGTCTCGCCCACGCCCTTGACGTGCGGCAGCGCCGCGAGCGCGTCGATCTCGGCGAGCGCGGCGTCGAGCGCCGCCTCACCGCCCCCCTCGCGCGCCCCCTGCCGGGACCAGCCGTCGGGGTCGCCGTGCACGATGCGCGGCGCCTCGTTGGGATGCAGGGCGACGGTGGCGTGCACGCTCGCGTGCCCGGCGGCCGTCTCGGCGGCCCAGCGCGAGCCCGCGACGTCACAGCCCACCTGCACGACCGTCGTCACGCCCACGGACGCCGCCTTGGCGAGCGCCTCCTCCACCGTCCCCGACTGCATGTCGAGGTGGGTGTGGGAGTCGGCGACCGCCACCCGAAGAGGTTCGGGCAGCGGCGGCGCGGCGTTCTTGGCGTCGGCGTCTTTGGAAGAGGAAGGCATGCCCCGATCCTACGAAGGGGACGCCGGCCCGCCGAAAAGGGCGGCCGAGAGGGACGTCCGGAGGGGACGTCAGCCCGCCTTGCGGTGGTGGAAGGGGTGCAGCAGCGCCGACAGATGCCAGTGGTGCTGCTTGGGCTCACGCGGTTCGGGGAGTTCCGCCGCCGCGGCCCCGGAGCCGTCCGCGGCTTTCGTGGCCCCGCGCGGCGCATGATGCCGCTGCATCAGATCGAGCACCGACGACACCTGCCCGGCCCGCATGATCCGTACGACATGTCCGCCGCAGTTCAGGCACGTCGGCCGGGTCAGGGGCGACGGCACATGGAGGCCGTCCGCCCGGTACATCACGAATTCCTTGCCCTCACCGTCCACGTGATGCTCGATGTCGTACGACTGTTCCCAGCCGTGCCCGCAGCGCATGCAGGCGAAGGCGTACGACTCGTGAACGGTGTTTGCCGCCGCGTGCGCCGCGGATATCGCGTCGGACGCCCTGGACGCCGTGGTGTGTTGACGACCGGTGTCGGCGATCTCACTCATGCCAGCTCCTCTTGTCCGCTGGACAAGCGCTGCCGGACCGGGGATTTCCTCCCGGCCGGAAGCGTGGGGACGGGTGCGTCCCCTTTGACCAGTGGACGCCTTTCCCGGAGCGAGCGCATCGGACCTGTCGACAGTTGAAGGCGATTTGGCCTTTCCATAGCCTTCAGGCCCGGTGCACGGCCCGCACTTTGCCTTTTACGATAGTCCTTTGCCCTCCGATGGGGCGCTTTGAGCCGCATTCTTTGCCGCCACCACCGCATCGAACACGTCACGCTTGGGTAGCCCCGCTTCGGCCGCGACGGCGGCGATCGCCTCCTTGCGCCGCTCCCCCGCCTCCTCGCGCACCCGCACCCTGCGCACCAGCTCGTCCGGGCCCAGCTCACCAGGGCTTTTCTCGGGTGCGCCCTCGACGACGACGGTGATCTCACCGCGTACTCCGTCGGCCGCCCACTCGGCGAGTTCCTTCAGCGAACCCCGCTTGACCTCTTCGTAGGTCTTGGTCAGCTCGCGGCACACGGCCGCCCTGCGCTCTTCGCCGAACGCCTCGGCCATCGCGACGAGGGTGTCGTCGATACGGTGCGGTGCCTCGAAGTAGACGAGAGTGCGACGGTCCTCGGCCACCTCGCGCAGCCGCGAGAGCCGCTCGCCGGCCTTGCGCGGCAGGAACCCCTCGAAGCAGAAGCGGTCCACCGGAAGCCCCGAGAGCGCGAGCGCGGTGAGCACCGCGGACGGCCCCGGCACCGCGGTGACCCGGATGTCCTTCTCCACGGCGGCGGCGACGAGCCGGTAGCCGGGGTCGGACACCGAGGGCATCCCTGCGTCGGTCACGAGCAGCACGCGCGCACCGCCCACCAGCGCCTCGACGAGATCGGGCGTGCGCGCGCTCTCGTTGCCCTCGAAGTACGAGACGACACGGCCGCCCACCTGCACGCCCAGCGCCTGGGTGAGCCTGCGCAGCCGCCGGGTGTCCTCGGCGGCCACGACATCGGCCGACTCCAGCTCGGCGGCGAGCCGCGGCGGCGCGTCCGCGACATCGCCGATGGG
Organism: Streptomyces sp. NPDC055189; assembly: GCF_053606765.1. Lineage (NCBI taxonomy): Bacteria > Bacillati > Actinomycetota > Actinomycetes > Kitasatosporales > Streptomycetaceae > Streptomyces > Streptomyces sp. NPDC055189. The sequence continues at coordinate 161,728 of NZ_JBSGSG010000005.1, read as the reverse complement.
CGTGCCGGCGAGGACGAGGGTCCCTGCGGACGAGTTTCCGGGGGACGGGTTTCCGGGGGGCCGGTTGTCGGGAGAATCTGCGCTTCCTGTCACTGTTCCATCCTCGCAGGAGCCGGGAGCGGGACTCACACAGTCGGGTTCCCTACGATGGCGCGGTGACCAGTACCGCGTCTTCCCCGGACACCCGCCAGGGCCAGGCAGCCGAGGAGCAGCAGCCGTCGTGGCAGCACAGGCTGCGCCGCTTCGGCTATGCGGCGCGGCCCACGGACGATGTCCGGGCCCGGCTCGTGCCCGCGTACACCGAACCGAGCCCGCGGCTGTGGGCATCGATCGGCATGCCCGGTAGTTACGCCGACCAGTTGGTCCGCTGGTCGGGCTGGATCGGCCCGCTGCTGATCACGCTGGTCGCGGGGCTCACCCGGTTCTGGAATCTCGGCAGCCCGCGGGCCGTGATATTCGACGAGACGTACTACGCCAAGGACGCCTGGGCGCTGATCCACCGGGGCTTCGAGGTCAACTGGCCCGACAAGGTCAACCCCGAGGTCCTGAAGCAGGGCGCGGACATCACGATCCCCACGGACGCCGCCTACGTCGTGCATCCGCCGGTGGGGAAGTACGTCATCGGGATCGGCGAGTGGATCTTCGGTTTCGATCCCTTCGGCTGGCGCTTCATGACGGCGCTGCTCGGCACCCTGTCGGTCCTGATGCTGTGCCGGATCGGGCGGCGTCTCTTCCGCTCCACGTTCCTGGGGTGTCTGGCGGGCGGGCTGCTCGCGGTGGACGGGCTGCACTTCGTGATGAGCCGCACCGCGCTGCTCGACCAGGTCCTGATGTTCTTCGTGCTCGCCGCGTTCGGCTGCTTCCTCATCGACCGGGACAAGGCGCGGGAGAAGCTCGCGGGCGCTCTGCCGGTGGACGAGGACGGGATCGTCCGTCCCGACTCCTACGTCGCGCAGACGCTGCGCCTTGGCCTGCGGCCCTGGCGCTGGGCGGCCGGACTCTGCCTGGGCCTGGCCTTCGGCACCAAGTGGAACGGCCTGTACATCATGGTCTTCTTCTGCTTGATGACCGTCCTGTGGGACGTGGGCAGCCGCCGGGTCGCGGGCGCCGTACACCCCTACCGCGCGGTCCTGAAGCGGGACGTGTTCCCGGCGTTCGTCTCGACGGTGCCGGTCGCGATCGGCACGTACGTCCTGTCCTGGCTGGGCTGGATCCTCTCCCCGGCGGACGGCACGGGCGGCTACTACCGCAACTGGGCGGCGACGGACGGCAAGGGCGGCTCCTGGACGATCCTGCCGGACTGGCTGCGCAGCCTGTGGCACTACGAGCACGCGGTGTACGACTTCCACGTGGGGCTCTCGTCGCCGCACACCTACCAGTCGAACCCGTGGAGCTGGATCGTCGACGGCCGCCCCGTCTCGTACTTCTATGAGTCGCCGCTGCCCGGCAAGGACGGCTGTCCGTCGGGCACGGCGGAGAAGTGCGCGCGCGAGGTCCTGGCGCTCGGCACCCCGATGCTGTGGTGGGCGGGGGCGTTCGCGCTGCTCTACGTGCTGTGGCGGTGGGTCTTCCGCAGGGACTGGCGGGCGGGCGCGATCGTGTGCGGGATCGCGGCGGGGTATCTGCCGTGGTTCATGTACCAGGAGCGGACGATCTTCTTCTTCTACGCCGTCGTCTTCGTGCCGTTCCTGTGCCTGGCCGTGGCGATGATGATCGGCGCGATCCTGGGTCCGCCGGGGTCCACCGAGCGGCGGCGGGTGGTGGGCGCGGCGGCCTCGGGCGTCGTGGTGCTCCTGATCATCTGGAACTTCGTCTGGTTCTGGCCGATCTACACAGGTCAGGCCATTCCCATCGACTCGTGGCGGGCCCGGATGCTGCTCGACACATGGGTCTAGACATCTGGACGTACCGGACGCATAACAGCTCCCCCTTCCGTCACTGCGGCCCCTTAGGGTTCAGGGCGTGCGACCTTCCCGAATTCATTCGGGAAGACTCCTGGGGAGGGGAACGCGACGTGCGTAAAGGGGTAAAGATCACTCTGGTCGGCGGGGTATTCGCCGTCATGGTGGGGGGCGCCGGTTATGGCGCGTACAACTTGGTGAACGGAGTGACCGGCGGCGGTGGTTCGCCGGGGTCCGGTCCCTCCACGGTGAAGGCGGGTCCGCCGACGAGCGGTGAGATAGGCGAGACCACGGAGAAGTTCTTCGCCGCGTGGGCGAAGGGCGACGCCGAGGAGGCCTCGCGCTACACGAACAACGCTGAAGCCGCCGTGGCGCTCCTGACCGGCTACCGCGAGGACGCCCACCTGACGAAGGTGAAACTCACGCCGGGGAAGGCCACCGGCGCGGTCGTGCCGTTCTCGGTCGAGGCCAAGGTGTCGTACGAGGGGAAGACCAAGCCCTTCGCCTACGACTCCGAACTGACCGTCGTGCGCGGCAAGACCTCCGGCCGCGCGCTCGTCGACTGGCAGCCCTCGGTCGTCCACCCGGACCTGGAGCGGGACGACACCCTGGAGACCGGTGAGGCCGCCGCGCCTCCGATCCAGGCCGTGGACCGGCACGGACAGGTCCTGGACAAGAAGGTCCATCCGTCCCTCGGCCCGGTCCTGGAGCAGCTGCGGGCGAAGTACGGCGACGAGGCGGGCGGCACCCCCGGCGTCGAGCTCTACGTCCGGCACGCGGACGAGGACGCGGGCAGCGAGACGCTCCTCACGCTCTCCAAGGGCAGGGCGGGACAGCTGAAGACGACCCTGAGCGCGGCCGCGCAACGGGCCGCCGAGAAGGCGGTGGCGCAGCACCCGGAGTCGTCCGTGGTCGCCGTGCAGCCGAGCTCCGGCGACGTCCTCGCGGTCGCCAACAACCGCGAGGACCATTTCGACGCGGCCCTCCAGGGCAAGCAGGCCCCCGGCTCGACGATGAAGATCGTCTCGGCGGCGATGCTCATCGACAAAGGCGTGACCAAGGCGGACGGCCCCGCGCCCTGCCCGAACAGCGCCGTCTGGCAGAGCCACCAGATCAACAACCTGAAGGGTCTGGCCCCGGACGAGAACGCGACCCTGTCGGACAGCTTCGCGCGGTCCTGCAACACCGCGTTCGTGAAGCTGGTCGACGAGGACGGCATCACGGACGAGTCGCTCACCGAGGAGGCGCAGAACCGGTTCGGCCTCGGCCTCGACTGGAAGGTGGGCGTCACGACGAGCGACGGCTCGGTCCCGGCGTCCGGCGGTCCCGACCGCGCGTCGAACATGATCGGCCAGGGCAAGGTGCAGCTGAACCCGCTCAATCTGGCGTCCGTGACGGCGACCGCGATGACGGGGGACTTCCGGCAGCCGGTCATCGTCGCCCGGGGCCTGGACGACCGTGAGCTGGCGCAGGCCGACGGCCTGCCCGCGTCCACCGTCCAGCAGCTGCGGCAGATGATGAACCGTACGGCGGTCAGCGGTACCGGCGCAGGCGCCATGGCCGGGCTCAGCGGCCGCATCGGCGCGAAGACCGGCTCGGCGGACGTGGACGGCCAGGAGGCCCCCAACAGCTGGTTCACGGGCTACCGGGAGGATGTGGCGGCAGCCGCGGTGGCCCAGGAGGGCGGCCACGGCGGCGACACCGCAGGCCCTATCGTGGCGGCGGTGCTTGCCGCAGGCAGTTGAGGTGATTGGTCGGGGGCTTCATGAAAGCCCCCTAGTGTGAGCCTTCCGGTGCGGAGCTTGGGGGCTCTGTGATCTGGGATCTGCGGAGGGTCAGTGGGTAAGCGAGGGCGCGCCAGCGAGCGCAAGGGCATCAGGAACATCACGGGTGGCGCGGGAGCTTCCGGCGCACCGGGTGTACCGGGCTCACCGGGCGGCAGGAGCGGCAAGGTGCACCCCGGTGTGCTCGGTGGTGCCGCCGCCGTGGTCGTGTGCGGCGTGGGCATCGCCGCGTACAGCCTGATCGGCGGCTCGTCCGGTGACGGCGACGGGACGGTCGACGAGAAGGCGGTGGCCTCGGGCCCGCCGACGGCCGCCGAGGTCCGTGCCACCACGCAGGGGTTCCTCGCGGCGTGGGAGAAGGGCGATGTCACGGGGGCCGCGGCGCTCACGGACGACCGGGCGACGGCGAAGACCGCCCTCACCGCGTACGCGAAGGACTCCCACCTGACCAAGGTGAAGCTGACGCCGGGCAAGCGGGCGGGCGCGAAGGTGCCGTTCTCGGTCTCCTCCACGGTCTCGTACGAGGGAACGACCAAGCCCTTCGCCTACGAGTCCGAGCTCACCGTGGTGCGAAGAAAGACCGACGGCAAGACGCTGGTCGGCTGGCAGCCCTCCGTCGTCCACCCGGACCTGAAGGACGGCGACCGTCTGGTCACCGGTGAGGCCGGGGACCCGCCGATCAAGGCGGTGGACCGGGACGGCGGCGAGCTGACCAAGGCGAAGTACCCCTCCCTGGGCACGGTGCTCGACAGCATGCGCGAGAAGTTCGGCGAGAAGGCCGGCGGCACGGCGGGCGTCGAACTGCGCGTCGTGCGCAAGGACAGTGCCAAGGAAGCCGAGAAGTCGGCGACGACGAAGGACGACGCCGAGGCGACGCCCGACAAGACGCTGCTCACGCTCTCCCCCGGCACGCCCGGCACCCTGAAGACGACCTTCGACGCCACGCTCCAGGCGGCGGCGGAGAAGGAGACGGCCAAGCGCAAGCAGGCCTCGGTGGTCCTGGTGAAGCCGAGCACGGGCGAGATCCTGGCGGCGGCCAACTCCAATCCCGGCGGCTTCAACACGGCCTTCCAGGGTTCCCTGGCCCCCGGTTCGACGATGAAGGTCATCACGTCGTCGCTGCTCCTGGAGAAGAAGCTCGCCGGGGTCGACAAGAAGCACCCCTGCCCGAAGTACGTGACGTACGGCGGCTGGAAGTTCCAGAACGACGACAAGTTCCAGATCAAGGACGGCACGTTCCGCGCGAGCTTCGCCCGGTCCTGCAACACGGCCTTCATCAGCCAGGCCAAGAAGCTCCAGGACGACTCCCTGACCAAGCAGGCGCAGGAGGTCTTCGGCCTCGGCCGCGACAACTGGTCGATCGGTGCCCCGACCTTCGACGGCGCGATCCCCGTGCAGAGCGACGCGCAGATGGGCGCCTCGCTGATCGGGCAGGGCGGGGTCCGCATGAACCCGCTGAACATGGCGTCGGTGGCGGCCACGGTGAAGTCGGGCGAGTTCAAGCAGCCGTACCTGGTCTCCCCGGACGTCGACAAGCGCACGCTCGCGACGGCTCCGCGCAAGATGTCGGGCGCGACGGCATCCGCGCTGCGGGACCTGATGCACTACACGGCGGTCGCGGGCACGGCGGTGGAGCCCATGTCCGGGCTCGGCTCCGACATGGGCGCGAAGACGGGCTCCGCGGAGGTCGACGGCCAGAAGAAGCCCAACGGCTGGTTCACTGCGTACCGCGGTGATCTTGCCGCGGGAGCCGTGGTGCAGGAGGGCGGGCACGGCGGGGACTCGGCGGGGCCGCTGGTGCGGGCGATGTTCCTGGCGGACAAGTAGTCGGTGCCGGGCCGGGGAGAGCGTCGTCTCTCTCCCCGGAACCAGCTGTCCGGTATACGGATACACAGTCGCGTGCCCGGTACACAGACCGCTAGCGTGCCGGGCATGAGCGCTACAGATTCCCCCGCTTCACCCGCATTCCCCGCATCCCCTGCTTCCTCCGCCCACCCGCGTTTCGCCGCGGCTCTGGGCGATCTTGGCCTCGCCGAACTGGTCGGCGAGGTCCGCCGTTTCCCGGAGGCGACGCGCACCGCGCAGGAGGCCGCCGCGGCGATCGGCTGCGAGCTCAGCCAGATCTGCAAGTCGCTGATCTTCGCGGCGGACGGGGTTCCGGTCCTGGTCCTGATGGACGGCGCCTCGCGGGTCGACCTGGAGCTCGTCCGGCGTGAGCTGGGCGCGGAGAAGGTCACGCGGGCGAAGGCGGACATCGTGCGGGAGACCACGGGTTACGCGATCGGCGGCGTACCGCCTTTCGGGCACGTGACGAAGACGCGGGTCCTCGCGGACCGCTCGCTGCTCGCCCACGAGGTGGTGTGGGCGGCGGCGGGAACCCCGTACGCCGTCTTCCCCATGGCGCCCGGGGACCTGATCGACCACGCGAACGGCACCCTGGTGGACGTGCGCGAGCCCGCCAAGTGACGCCGCTGGTGGCGGCGGCGGTCCTGCTGGCCGCCGTGACGCACGCGAGCTGGAACGCGATCGCGCACCACATCACCGACAAGCTGGTCGGCTTCACGCTCATCTCGGGCGGCGGCCTCCTCATCGGCCTGCTCATAGCCCCGTTCGCGGCGATACCGGCGGCCGGTGCGTGGCCGTACCTGATCGTCTCCGCGGCGATCCACGTCGGCTACTACGCCCTGCTCATGAAGTCCTTCAAGCTCGGCGACTTCGGCCAGGCGTACCCGATCGCGCGCGGCACGGCGCCGCTGGTGGTGACGGTCCTCGCGGCGGTCTTCGCCGGCGAGGTGCCCGACAGCTGGCAGGCGGCCGGGGTCGCGGTCTCCTGCGCGGGCCTGACGGGACTCGCGCTCTGGGGCATACGGGGATCGGGCCGCCGCCCCGACTGGGCGGCGATCGGCGCGGCCCTCGCGACGGGCGTATCGATCGCGGCGTACACGGTGGTGGACGGCCTCGGCGTCCGCGCATCCGGCTCCTCGATGGGCTACATCGCGTGGCTGATGATCCTGGAGGGCCTGGCCATCCCGCTCTACGCGGCGTACCGCTGGCGGGGCGAACTGGTCGGCAAGCTCCGGCCGTTCGCGACGGTGGGCCTGCTCGGCGCGGCCCTTTCGGTGGCGGCGTACGGCCTGGTCCTCTGGGCCCAGACGAAGGCGGACCTGGCCCCGATCTCGGCGCTGCGGGAGTCCTCGATCATCGTCGGGGCGGCGATAGGCGCGATCTTCTTCAAGGAGAAGTTCGGGGCGCCGAGGCTGGTGGCGGCGGGTCTGATGGTGGCGGGGATCGGGTTGATGCTGCACGCGGGGTAGGGCGGCATCCAGCCCGTCATGGGGGTCCCCCTGCTCTTCAAGAGCTTGGGGGAGTTCGAGGACGAACTCGGCGAAGCCGGTGACGGCGGCGGGAAGGGGCGGGGTCGGGGAAAATCCCCCTACAACACCCTCTACAACACCCCCTTTACCGCCCGCACAAGCGCCTGGGCCCGAGGATCCGCGGTGACCCCCTTCGCCATCCCATTGGTCACGTACCCGAAGGCGACCCCCGACTCCGGATCAGCGAAGCCCAACGCCCCACCCCTCCCGGGGTGGCCGAACGAGCCGGGCCCAAGCAGCGGCGACGCACCCCCGTGCAGCATGTAGCCGAGGCCGAAGCGGGTGTTCAGGACCAGGACACGGTCGGGGCCCGAGGACGCTTCGGCGCGGGCGGCGGACACCGTCTCCGGGGTGAACAGCCGCGCGGCGCCGTCCACTTCGCCGATCAGCGAGGCGTAGAAGCGGGCCAGGCCGTCGGCCGTGGCGACGCCGTTGGCCGCGGGGAGGACGGCCGCCCGGTACGCCGGGTCGTTCTCGTCCGGTGCCGGGGTGATCGCGTCGAACGCCCGCCGGGTGAGCGAGGCGGGGTCCGCGTAGGCCTGCGCCACGTTCCGCTTGGGCCGCACCTTGAGACCGCCGGGAGCCGAGGGCGCCTCGATCCGGCCCAGTCGCCCGACCCGGCCGGCCTCCGCTTCCGGAAGGCCGATCCACAGGTCGAGGCCGAGCGGCCCGGCGATCTCCGAGGCCACGAACTCCCCGATGGACCGCCCCGTCACCCGCCGCACCAGCTCACCGGTGAGCCAGCTGTACGTGTGCGCGTGATAGCCGTGTTCCTCGCCCGGCTCCCAGAACGGGGCCTGCGCCGCGACCACCGCCGCGCCGAGATCCGGGTCGAGTGCCTCGGCGGGCGTCAGCGGACGGTCGAGGGCGGGCACCCCCGCACGATGCGCGAGCACGTGCCGGACCAGCACCCGCTCCTTGCCGCGCGCCTTGAACTCCGGCCAGTAGGAACCGACGGGCGCGTCCAGGTCCAACTCGCCGCGCTGGTGCAGGAGGAGCAAGACGGTGGCGGCCACGCCCTTGGTGGCCGAGCGGATGACCTGGGCGGTGCCGTGCTGCCGGGGTTCGCCGCCGTCGACGTCCTTCGTGCCGCCCCACAGATCCACGACCTTGCGCCCGTCGCGGTAGACGGCGACGGCCGCGCCCCGCTCCCCCAGCTCGGCGAAGTTGCGGACGAAAGCATCACGAACCGTCTCGAACCCCGCGGAAACCGCACCGTGTATGCCCACATCCACCGCCACGTCCACCGCCACACCATCGTTCATGGCAAGGAAAACAGTCCCTCTCACCCTTCGATTCCCCACTGCTTCCGTCGCTCTGCCCACAACCAGTAATCTCTCCCCTCCTGCACACGGGCGCACGAAAGTTGCGGAGGGCGCATGTCGATGACGCAGCCAACGGCATCCCGCTCGGGCGAAAAGCCGCTTTCCGTATACCGGTTGATGCCCCGCATGAGCGCCGTGCGGAATCTCCAGTACGACCGCTCGCTCGTCGGCCTGATCCGATGGCAGATCAACGGGTCCGTTCCCGCGGACGCGCCGACGTCGATCAGCGGCGAATGGACCGGGAATCCGCGGGGCCGGGCGTCCGAATTTCCCTCGGGGACACCCGGGGCCCCGGCGCTCAGCCGGCGTGTCGCGGATCAATGGAAGGACGAGCTGCTCAGGGCGGGACGTCTTGCGCCGGTCACCATCATGAGCGCGGATCCCAAGGCAGCCGATCCGGGCGAGTACGTGCTCTATCTCGTCGAGAGCGTCGTCGACTGCGTGGACCTGCGGAGGTCGTCGAAACCTAAGAAGACCACGGGTGAGTTCAAGCAGGCGGTCTTCCTGCCGGACGCCGTGCCCACCGACCTTCCCGCGTTCCGGCTGCCCCAGTTCCCGGGCGGCGTCCACTGGAACGGCTGGGCGGTGGACCGCCTGGCCGAACTCCTCGGCGACCGCGCCTCCGACGTGGAGGCCCGCCTCGTCTGGTCCGAGGACCCGGCGCTCACCCCGCACCCCAACCCCTGGGGCTTCTGACCTGCATTCCCGTCAGGCGCCGGGTGTCCGAGCCGTCACCGTCTTCGGATCGAAGCCGAACGGCAGCTCAAGCCGGTGCGCCCCCATCAGGTCCGCGTCGCCGAGCAGCTCGCCCGTCGGGCCGTCCGCGGCGATGACGCCCTCGCTGAGGATCAGGGCGCGGGGGCAGAGTTCGAGTGCGTACGGCAGGTCGTGCGTGACCATCAGGACCGTGACGTCCAACGAGCGCAGGATGTCGGCCAGTTCGCGGCGCGATGCCGGGTCCAGGTTCGACGAGGGTTCGTCCAGGACCAGGATCTCCGGCTCCATCGCGAGGACCGTCGCCACCGCGACGCGTCTGCGCTGGCCGAAGGAGAGGTGGTGCGGCGGGCGGTCCGCGAATTCCGCCATGCCCACCAGGGAGAGGGCCTTGTGGACCCTGGCCTCCAGTTCGGGGCCGCGCATCCCCGCCGCCGCCGGGCCGAACGCCACGTCCTCGCGCACCGTCGGCATGAACAGCTGGTCGTCGGGGTCCTGGAAGACGATGCCGACCCGGCGCCTGATCTCCGCCATGTGCTTCTTGCCGACGGGGAGGCCCGCGACGGTGACCGTGCCCGCGCCGCCCGTCAGGATGCCGTTCAGATGGAGGACGAGCGTCGTCTTGCCCGCGCCGTTGGGGCCGAGCAGCGCGACCCGCTCGCCGCGGCCGATCGTCATGTCGACGCCGAAGAGGGCCTGGTGCCCGTCGGGGTAGGCGAAGGCGAGGCCGGAGACCTCCAGGGAGGCGGGAGCGGTAGCAGTCACAGGGTCCATCCCAACAGACATACGACGAGAGCGGAGACGGGGAGGGCCAGCGCGTACGTCCACTGCGCACGCGACGCCGTCACCTCGTCGATCACCGGCATCGAACCGGCGTACCCCCGGCTGACCATGGCCAGGTGCACCCGCTCGCCCCTCTCGTACGAGCGGATGAAGAGCGCGCCCGCGGACTTGGCGAGGACGCCCCACTGGCGTACGCCTCGCGCCTCGAAGCCGCGCGACTCGCGGGCGATCTTCATGCGGCGCATCTCGTCCGTGATCACATCGCCGTACCGGATCATGAACGAGGCGATCTGGACGAGCAGCGGCGGCAGTTTCAGGCGCTGGAGGCCGAGGAGCAGCGAGCGCAGTTCGGTCGTGGAGGCGAGGAGCACGGAGGCCGCGACGCCCAGCGTGCCCTTGGCGAGGACGTTCCAGGCGCCCCAGAGGCCGTTGACGCTCAGGGACATGCCGAGTACGTCGACCCGTTCGCCCTCCGCCACGAACGGCATGAGCACCGCGAACGCCACGAACGGGACCTCGATGAGCAGCCGCTTGAGGAGGAAGGGGAGCGGGACGCGGGAGGCGTACGCCACCGCGCCCAGCAGGAGCGCGTACAGGCCGAACGCCCACATCGCCTCGCGCGGCGTGGAGACGACCACGACCACGAAGCAGAAGACCGCCGCCAGTTTGGTGTGCGGGGGCAGTGCGTGGACCGGCGAGTGGCCGTGCCGGTAGAGCCGGTGGGCGTGGCCCGCGCCCATGTCAGGCGTTCTCGGAGACGGAGCCCGTGGACGCCGGGTCCGTCTCGGCCGTACGGCGGCGACGCAGCACCCAGAAGATCCCCGAGCCCGCGACGACGGTGACGCCGACGCCGATCACGCCCGCGAGGCCGCCGGAGAGGCGGGAGTCGGTGATGTCCTTGACGCCGTAGTCAGCGAGAGGGGAGTCCGAGGTGGCGTGCTCCTCGGCCTTCTTGTCGATGCCCTTGTCGTGGGCGACCTTCTCCAGGCCGTCGGGGTTCGCGGAGGCGTAGAAGCTGACGAAGCCCGCGAGGACGAGGGAGGCGGCCAGGCCCGCGAGCCACACCTTGCGGTGCGACGAGCGTGCGGCGACGGGCGCGGGTTCCTCGGCGGCCGGAGCGTCGACGAGTTCGCCGCCGACGCGGAGCTTGAGCTTCTGGGTCAGGCCGCGGGCGCCGTACACGAGGTCGGGGCGGACCGCGATGACGGCGCCGACGGTGAGCGCGGTGATCGCCGCCTCGCCGATGCCGATCAGGACGTGCACGCCGATCATGGCCGTGGCGACCTTGCCGATGGAGACGTCGGTGGTGCCGCCGAGCGCGTAGAGGAACGTGAAGGCGACCGCGGCGGCGGGCACGGAGATCAGTGCGGCGACGAAGGAGGACGCGGTGATCGAACGGCGGCCGCGCGGGAGCACCTTCACCAGGCCACGGAAGGTGAGATAGGCCACGACGGTCGTGACGATCGCCATGTCCGTGATGTTCACGCCGAGCGCGGTGAGGCCGCCGTCCGCGAAGAGGACGCCCTGCATGAGGAGCACGACGGACACGCACAGGACACCCGTATAGGGGCCGACGAGTATCGCGGCGAGCGCTCCGCCGAGCAGATGTCCGCTGGTCCCGGCCGCGACGGGGAAGTTCAGCATCTGTACGGCGAAGATGAACGCGGCCACGAGGCCGGCGAGCGGCGCGGTCCGCTCGTCGAGTTCCCGCCGGGCGCCACGGAGGCTGACGGCGATCGCGCCCGCGGCGATGACCCCGGTGGCGGCGGAGACGGGGGCGTTGATGAATCCGTCGGGGACATGCATGCGCGCGCTCCTGGGCAGGACAGGAAGAAAGACAGACAGAGCGGATCGCTCGTGAACCGTTCAATGATAGGGCCCTGTTGCGAACGGCTTGCAAGAGCGATGACTACCCAGTTATCCCGGTCACACTCGGTCACACCTGGAGCGAGAATCCGAATATATGGGACATTAGAGGGCATAAGGCCCGAGACGGCCGTGACGGTGAGGAGTCGGCGATGACCGCAGTAGAACAGTTCGCACGCGTCCACGTCGTCTCGGATTCCCCGGACGACCAGCTCGCCGTCCCCGCCGTCCTGCGCTACGACCCGGAGGCCGACCCGCAGTCGGTGCGGATCGGCCTCCCTGGTTCCCACGAGTGGACTTTCGCCCGGCAGCTGCTCGAACAGGGCCTGCGGGCCCCGACCACCAGCGGCGACGTTCACATCTGGCCCTGTGGGCGGGTCCAGACGGTCATGGAGTTCCACTCGGCGCAGGGGGTGGCGGTCGTGCAGTTCGACGCTTCGACCCTGATCCGCTTCTTGCGCCGCACGTACGCGGCCGCCCCCGTCCCGCACTGACACGCACTCGCGTCCGACGCACACGCAAGGCGCGTACGTCAGACGCCTACGTCAAACCCGTACGTCAGACGCGTACATCAAACGCGCTCGAGCTCCCGGTTGTCCTCGTCCCGGTCACGCTTGCCCGCCGAGTCGAGGTCCCGCAGCCCCTCACCCTCGACATCCACATTCGGCAACGCCCGGTCCAGCCACCTCGGCAGCCACCACGCCTTCTTGCCCAGCAGCGCGAGCACGGCCGGGACCAGCGCCATGCGCACGATGAACGCGTCGAAGAAGACGGCGATCGCCAGACCGAAGCCGATCATCTTCACCATCTGCTCGCTGGAGCCGATGAATCCGGCAAAGACCGCCATCATGATCACCGCGGCGGCGGAGACCACCCGGGCGCCGTGCCGGAAGCCGGTCACGATTGCCTGGCCGGGGCGCTCCCCGTGGACGTACGCCTCTCGCATGCGCGTCACGAGGAACACCTCGTAGTCCATCGCGAGGCCGAAGACGACGCCCACCATGAAGATCGGCATCATGCTCATGATCGGGCCGGTCTGCTCCACGCCGAAGACCGAGCCGAGCCAGCCCCACTGGAAGACCGCGACGACCGCGCCCAGGGCCGCGAGGACCGAGAGCAGGAAGCCGAGGGCCGCCTTGAGCGGGACCAGGATGGAGCGGAAGACGACGATCAGGAGGAGGAAGGCGAGGCCGACGACGAGTGCCAGGTAGGGCAGCAGGGCGTCGTTCAGCTTCTCCGAGACGTCGATGTTCATGGCCGTCGAGCCGGTGACCATGACGCTCGCGCCGGTGTCGGACTTGATGTCGGCGCCCGCGTCACGGATCGCGTGCACGAGGTCCTCGGTCTCGATGCCGCTGGGCTTCGAGGACGGGACGACGCTGATGATCGCCGTGTCACCGGCCTTGTTGAGCATCGGCGGGGCGACCGAGAGGACGTCGTCGAGGCCGGCGATCGTCTTCCTGATCTCGCCTGCCGCGGCCTTCGGGTCGTCCGAGCCCTTGAGGTCGGCGACCGCCATCAGCGGGCCGTTGAAGCCGGGGCCGAATCCGTCGGAGACCAGGTCGTACGCCTTGCGCTGGGTCGTGGACGTCGGCTGCGAGCCGTCGTCCGGGAGGCCCAGTTCGAGGGAGGAGACGGGCAGCGCGGCGGCGCCCAGGCCGATCACGCCGATGAGCAGGACGGTCAGCGGACGGCGGACGACGAAGCGCGCCCAGCGCGTGCCGAGGTTGTCCTTCGGCTTGGCGTCGGCGTCAGCGGCTTCGGCCTTCTTCCTGCCGCCCCCGAGCACCTTGCTCTTCTCGCCCGTGGGCTTGACCTTCTTGCCCGCGTAACCGAGCAGCGCCGGAATCAGGGTCAGCGCGATGAGTACGGCGATGACCACCGTGCCCGCCGCCGCGAAGCCCATCTTGGTGAGCATCGGAATGTTCACCACGGCCAGACCGACAAGGGCGATGACCACGGTGAGTCCGGCGAAGACCACGGCCGAACCGGCCGTCCCGACGGCGCGTCCCGCGGCCTCCTCACGGTCCCGCCCGTCGGCGAGTTCGCCGCGGTAGCGCGAGACGATGAAGAGCGCGTAGTCGATGCCGACCGCGAGGCCGATCATCATGGCGAGCGTGGAGGTCGTCGTACCCAGGTCGAGCGCGCTGGCGAGCGCGGTGATCGTGGAGACACCGATGCCCACGCCGATCAGCGCGGTGAGCAGCGGAAGCCCCGCCGCGATCAGCGAACCGAAGGTGATGACGAGGACGACGGCCGCGACCGCGATGCCGATGACCTCGGTGGCCCCGGTCTCGGGCATCGCCTGGAGCGCGTCGCCGCCGACCTCGACCGTCAGCCCGGAATCCCGCGCCTCGTCGGTCGTCTTCTCCAGGGCGTCACGGCTGTCCTCGGTCAACTCCATCGAGGTGACCTTGTAGGAGACCGACGCGTACGCCGTGGAGCCGTCCTTGCTGACCGTCTTGGTCTGGAAGGGGCTGTCCGCCCGCGCGACCTCGTCCGAACCGGACTTGAGCGCGGCGACGGTCTTCTCGATGTCGGCCTTGTTCTGCGGGTCGGTGACCTTCTCGCCGTCCGGCGCCTTGAAGACGACCTTGGCGCTCGCACCGTCGGCACTGGCTTCGGGCACCCGCTCTTCGAGCAGGTCGAAGGCCTTCTGGGCCTCCGTACCCGGAATGGAGAAGGAGCTGGACGCGGCGGTGGGCGCGGACGCCGCGCCGACTCCGGCGAGGGTCAGGAGCGCCACCCATATCAAGGCGACGAAGTGCCGCCGCCTGAAGGCGAGTCGGCCTAGTTTGTAGAGGAAAGTGGCCACGAGGGCGTACTCCCGGTCAGGTCGTGGTGTCTACGGGGCAGGGGGGATCAGCCCGACGACGTGAGCGGTCGCGTCAGGTGGAAGGGGTGGTCCTGGTGAGGGGGTTCGGTCAGACGCCGAGAGCGGGGAGGATCACGGCGTCGATGTAGGAACGGAGGAAGTCACGGTCGACCGTGCGGTCCTCGATCAGGTCACGGGCGACGAAGCCGCCGATCATCATGTGGATGACGAAGTCCAGCGCGGGGTTGTCCGGGGACACTTCGCCGCGCTCCACGGCCCTGCGCAGCAGTGCGTTCAGGCCGGTGATCTCCGGCTCGACGAGCAGCTGCCGCAACGCCTGGTGGAGTTCCGGATTGTCGTGGATGGCGTGGAACAGGCTCCGCATCAGCGCGGCGTCCCGCTCCATCTGACAGTCGTCCGAACGGTCGACGCTCTCCATCAGGTCCCCGCGCAGGGTCCCGGTGTCGATGTCCGCGATGGAAACCGGCTTGTTGTGCCGCAGCGCCCTCGCTACCAGCTCGGGCTTGCTCCCCCACTGGCGGTAGAGGGTGGCCTTGCTGGATTTCGTGCGGGCCGCGATGGCGTCCATCGTGAGCGCTTCGTAGCCGACCTCACGGAGCAGATCGAGCACGGCCGCATAGAGCTCGGCCTCGCGCTCGGGTGTGATCCGGCTGCGCCGCACCGTTGCCGCCTCAGCCATGATCCCTCCGCTCCCTGTCGAAACTGTTGCGTACGCCATGACTGTACCCGCGGGCTTAACGAAACGAAACCGTTTCGTACGTGTGCTGCGTCACGCGAGGGCCGCCGCGCCTGTTCGTCCCCCTGTACGAGTTGCCGGGCCCTGCACACCGGAAAAGCATGGTGAGGTGACCGACGCGCGCGATGAAGCCCACGCTGACCACGCCTACCTGCGATTTCCGCACCTCAGCGGCGACCGCCTCTGTTTCGCGGCCGAGGACGATCTCTGGGTGGCCCCGCTGAGCAAGGACGGCGAGCCTGCGGGCCGGGCCTGGCGGGTGACCGTCGACCGGACCAAGGTGAGCCACCCGCGCTTCTCGCCGGACGGCCGCCACATCGCGTACACGACATGGCGCAGTCTCGACCCGGAGATCCACCTGGCCCCGGTGGACGGCGGCCCCGCCCGCCGCCTCACCTACTGGGGCAGCACGGACACCCGGGTCTGCGGCTGGTCCCCCGACGGCGACATCCTCGCCGTCTCCTCGCACGGGCAGCCCTTCTCGTACTTCTGCTGGGCCTACAGCGTGCCCACCGACGGCTCGCCCGGCGGAGCGCTGCCCTGGGGCCCGGTGTACGACATCGCGGTCAACGACATCGAGGGCGAACGCAAGACGCTCCTGCTCACCGGAAAGCCGCCGCACGAGCCCGCGGCCTGGAAGCGCTACCGGGGCGGGGCCACGGGCCGCCTGTGGCTGCACGGCGAGCAGCTCCTGCCCGACCTCGACGGGCATCTGGACGCCCCGATGTTCGTGGACGGCAGGATCGCCTTCCTCTCCGACCACGAGGGCGTCGGCAACCTCTACTCCTGCCTGCCGGACGGCTCCGACCTGCGGCGGCACACCGATCACGACACGTTCTACGCCCGGCACGCGTCCAGCGACGGCGCCCGCGTCGTCTACCAGTGCGCGGGCGACGTCTGGCTGGTGGACGACCTGAGTCCCGGCTCCGTGCCTCGCCGCCTCGACGTGCGCCTCGGCGGGCCGCGCGCCGGGCGGCGGATCTATCAGGTGCCGGCCGCGCAGCACGTCGACTCGCTCTCCGTGGACGCGACGGGCCGGGCCAGCGCCGTCGTCGTACGCGGCAGCCTGTACTGGCTCACGCACCGGGACGGGCCCGCCCGCACCATCACGGACACCCCGGGCGTGCGCGTGCGGCTGCCGGAGATGCTCGGCAAGGGCGGGCAGGTCGCCTACGTCACCGACGCGGAGGGCGAGGACGCCGTCGAGATCGCCTACCTGCCGCGGGCCAGCGGTGCGCGCCTGCCCCGCAGGCTGGCGCAGGGAAAGCTCGGCCGGGTCCTGGAACTGCTCTCCGACCCCGAGGGCGAACGGCTCGCGATCGCGTCGAACGACGGCAGGCTCCTGCTCGTCGACGCGACCGAGGAGTCCGACGGCGAGGTGACGGAGCTGATCGTCTCCACCAACGGTCCCGTGCGCGACCTGGCGTTCTCCCCGGACGGGGCGTGGCTGACCTGGTCGCATCCGGGCATCGGCCGCTCGCTCCGCCAGATCAAGATGGCCCGGATCGAGGGCCCCGGCTGCCGCATCATCGTCGACGTCACCAACGGCCGCTTCGAGGACGAGAACCCGGTCTTCACCCGCGACGGCCGCTACCTCGCCTTCCTGTCCTGGCGCGGCTTCGACCCGGTCTACGACGTGCACACGGGCGACCTGTCCTTCCCCCTCGGCTGCCGCCCCTACCTGGTCCCCCTGTCGTCGGCGACCCCGTCCCCCTTCGCCCTCTCCCCCGACGGCCGCCCGGCCGCGGGCGGACTCGATCCGGCCGACGGTCTCTCGCCGGCCGGGTCCGTCATCGTGGAGGTGGAGGGCCTGGAGAGCAGGGTGACGCCGTTCCCGGTCTCGGCGTCGAAGTACTCGGCGCTCCACCCCGTGAGCGGCGGCGGCCTGGTCTGGCTGCGCTGGCCGATCTCGGGCGCGCTCGGCGAGACGTTCGCCAACCCGGCGGACACCTCGGGCCGCCCCACCCTGGAGTACTTCAACATCGCCAAGGCCAAGAAGTCCGCCCTGGTCGACCACCTCGACTGGTTCGCGCTCAGCGGCGACGGCACGCGGCTCGTGGTGGTCGACGAGGGCGACCTGAGCGCGGTCCCCTCGACGGAGGTCGGCGACGGCGACACGACCGTCTGGATCGATCTGCGCCGCATCCTGCACGAGGTCGACCCGGCGGCCGAGTGGCGCCAGGCCTACGACGAGGCGGGCCGCCTCATCCGCGCCTACTTCTGGGAGCCGCACATGTGCGGCATCGACTGGCCCGCGGTCCTGGACCAGTACCGGCCGCTCGTGGACCGGGTCGCGTCCCCCGACGAGTTCGCGGACCTGCTCCGCGAGGTCCTGGGCGAACTGGGCACTTCCCATGCGTACGTCTCCGCCGCCCGCCGCAACGAAGGGCCGCCGCACTACCAGCGGGCGATGGGGCTGCTCGGCGCCAACCTGGTCTGCCGGGACAACAGTTGGATGGTCAAGCGGATCCTGCCCGGCGAATCGTCGGACTCCAAGGCGCGCTCGCCGCTCGCGGGCGCGGGCATCCGCGAGGGCGCGGTCCTCACGCACATCGACGGCCGCCCGGTGGACCCCGTGACGGGCCCCTTCCCGCTGCTCGCGGCGGCGGGCGGTACGACGGTGGAGCTGACGTTCGAGGCGGCGGAGACGGAGGGCAGGCCGAGGCGGGTGGCGATCGTCCCCCTCATCAACGAACGCCCCCTGCGCTACCAGGACTGGGTGGCCAAACGACGCGACGTCGTACGGGAGTTGAGCGAGGGAAAGTGCGGCTATCTGCACATCCCCGACATGGGCGGCTCCGGCTGGGCCCAGTTCAACCGCGACCTGCGCCTGGAGGTCTCGCGCCCCGCCCTGATCGTGGACGTGCGCGGCAACGCGGGCGGCCACATCAGCGAGCTGGTGATCGAGAAGCTGACGCGCAAGATCCTGGGCTGGGACCTGACACGGAACGCCCAGCCCGTCTCGTACGCCTCGAACGCGCCACGGGGGCCCGTGGTGGCCCTGGCCGACGAGGCGACCTCCTCCGACGGCGACATGATCACGGCGGCCTTCAAGCTGCTCGGCCTCGGCCCCGTGGTGGGCCAGCGCACGTGGGGCGGCGTGGTGGGCATGACCGGGCGGCACGTGCTCGGGGACGGCACGGTCATCACGGTGCCGATGAACGCGGGGTGGTTCGACGAGTACGGCTGGTCCGTGGAGAACCATGGCGTGGCCCCGGACCTGGAGGTCCTTCGCACGCCCCTGGACTGGGCGGAGGGGCGGCACGCGCAGCTCGACGACGCGGTGCAGGTGGCGCTGGACCTCCTGGAGCGGCAGCCGGCGGCGACGCCGCCGAGCCTGGACGACGTGCCGGACCGGCGGCGTCCGAAGCTGCCGCCGCGCGGTGACTGACCGTTGAGGCAACTGACCGTTAATGATCGAAATGCGAGGAAAGTACCTGCATGTCAGTCTGGTCGAGGCCCCTCCAACCTCACCCTCTAGGAGTGAACAAGCATGGGCATCAAGGACCAGTTCCAGGACAAGGCCAACGACCTCGCCGACAAGGCGAAGGGCGCGATGGGCGAAAAGCAGGATGAGGCGCGTGACCGGGCTTCGCAGGCGCAGGACGAGGCGAGCGAGCGCAGCTCGCAGGGCCAGGACCAGGCCCGCGACGCCGCGCAGGAGCAGCAGGACAAGTTCAGCTGAGGCTACGAGCCTGACGCTGCGCTGTGCTTGAACGGATGAGGCCCCCGGGACGCCGGGGGCCTCATCACTGCGTGCGGCGGGGTGCTTGCGTGACCGATCCACCGCCGAGTGCCGGGTGGGCGGGTGGGAGAGATCCGCCGCGAAGCGGCGGGACAGGGTCGCCCCCACGGCGCGGCAGCCAAGCCCCACCCCGCAGTGAAGCGAAACCCCGCCCCGCAGAATCAACTACCGCCCAGTACGGGCCTGTTCATCGGCGGAGCCCCCCGCTCCCACGAGCCCCGTGGAGACCGAGGCAAGGCGGGGTTCGAACCGCCGCATCTCACGCTGCCCGACCGTACCGATGAGAGCCGGGAGGTAACCCCGGATCCCCTGCATCCCCCGCAGCCACCACTGCGCATACACATGGCTGGACCGGCGCTCGATCCCGGCGACGATCCGGTCGACGGCCGGACCCAGCGGGTACGTCTTGTTGGACGGCCACGGCAGGCGCTGCCGCAACTCCCGCATCACGTCGTCCTGGTCCGCGCCCCGCACCATGTCGGTGTCCGTCCAGGACAGGTAACCGACGCCCACCTTCACGCCCTTGTAGCCGACCTCGGCCCGCAGACAGTGCGCGTACGCCTCCACGCCCGACTTCGACGCGCAGTACGCCGACATCATCGGCGCCGGAGTGATCGCCGCGAGCGAGGCGATCTGGAGCAGGTAACCCCGGCTCTCCATCAGGACCGGAAGGAACGCCCGCCCCGTCACCGCGCTGCCGATGAGGTTGACCTCGATCACGCGGCGCCACGCCACGGGGTCGGACTCGACGAAGGGACCGCCGTTGGCGACGCCCGCGTTGGCGACGACGATGTCGACCTTCCCGAACCGCTCCTTGATCTCCTGCGCGACCCGGGCCATGGCCTCATGGTCGGTCACATCCGCGTGCCAGGCCTCGGCCTCGGTGTGCAGCCGCCCCGCCACCTGCTTCAGCTCGTCCGGTTCGAGCCCGACGAGCGCGATCTTCGCACCCCGCGCCGAAAGCTTGCGCGCGAGCAGCTCACCCACGCCCCGCGCCGCCCCGGTGACGACCGCGACCTGGCCCTCCAGGCTGACCTTGCTCATGCGCTGCTCCCCTCAAGCCCCTGAACCCGCTGCTCGCCGGCTCGTACGTACCTCTTCACGAGATCCCTGATCCCGTCCGTGACCGCTTCCGGCGCCTCGACGGGCGTCATGTGGCCGATGCCCGGCAGCTCGGTGAGACCGAGGGAGTCCGGCAGCATCCCGGCGATGCGCCGTGCGAGCGCGACGGGCGTCATCCGGTCGGCCGTCCCCGCGATGACCGCGGTCGGCACGGTCAGCTCCAGGACCCCCGCGTCGAGCGCGAGCTCGTCCAGGACGTGCGACCAGCGGTAGCGCACCACCCGCGGGCACCCGTGCACGATCCGGGCGCACACCTCGACCCGCTCCGGCGCCGAACCCGGCCCCATCGTCGCGTACTTGAGGATCTTGCGGGCCATGGGCGTGACCGGCCCCAGCGGCGCCTTCGCGCCGAGGACCGACCGCGTGAGCCGCGTCCGCAGCGCCCCGGCCCGCATCGGCACCACGGTCGACTCGGCGACGAGCCGCGAGCTGCCCGTGCTGCACAGCAGAACCGCCGCCGCGTGCTCCCGGAACCCGGGCCGCGTGCTCGCGGCCATGATCGTCATGCCGCCCATGGAGTGCCCGGCGAGCACCGCCTGCTCCCCCGGCTCCAGCGTCGCCGCGAGCACGGCCTCCAGATCGTCCGCGAGGGCGGTGGTGCTGTAGCCCTCCACGCCGTCCGGCGCCGCACTGCGCCCGTGCCCCCGCTGGTCGTACGCGATCACACGGTGATCGACGGCGAGCTCACGTATCTGCGCCGCCCAGAAGGCGGTCGAGCAGGTCCACCCGTGCGCGAGCACCACCGCGGGCGCGCCCTCGGGGCCGTGCACCTCGGCGTGCAGCCGCGCGCCGTCCGCCGACACGACGGTCAGCTCCCTGGCCGCGGGAGGCGGCGCGAAAGGACCGCTCGTCACATGCATCAGCCTGCTCATGCCCCTGCCTCGACCTTCTTCGTCTTACGGGTCCTCGGCTTCGCCGCCGCCTGCGCCTCAGCCTCCGGGCTCACCTTCGGCGGCCGCACCACCTCGTACTCGGCGAGATCCACCCGCCGCGTGGCATTGCGGAACTCGCTCGTCGTGCCGGGCCAGATCGTGGTGTTCACGCCGTTCTCGTCGAGGTACCAGCTGTTGCAGCCGCCGGTGTTCCACACGGTGCGCTTCATCCGCTCCTGGACCTTGTCGTTCCAGGCGTTGACGGCACTCGTCCGCACGGCGAGCGCGGCCCGGTCGCCCAGGACGTCCAACTGCCGCATGTAGTCGGCGAGATAGTTCAGCTGGGACTCGATCATGAGGATCATCGAGGAGTTGCCGAGGCCGGTGTTCGGTCCGATGACGGTCATGAAGTTGGGGAAGCCCGCTGCGGTCGCGCCGCGCAGCGACTTCATCCCGTCCTTCCAGGTCTCCATCATCGTCACGCCGTCCGACCCCACCACGCGGTTGGCGATCGGCATGTCCGTCACATGGAAGCCCGTACCGAAGATGATCGCGTCGACCTCGGTCTCGGTGCCGTCCGCGGCGACGACGGTATTGCCGCGCACCTCGCTGAGCCCGCTGGCGACGACGTCCACATTGGGCTGCGCGAGCGCCGGGTAATAGGTGTTGGAGAGCAGGATCCGCTTGCAGCCGATGCGGTACGAGGGGGTCAGCTTGGCCCGCAGCGCCGGGTCCTTGACGGCCCTGGCGATGTTCCGCTTGGCGAGCTGCTCGACCATGCCGAGCTCGTTCGGCCGCTTGGTGAACGCCTGGACCTGCAGCTCCCGGATACCCCACAGGATTCCGCGCCGGGCCTGCGTGGTGAACGGCAGCTGGCGGTGCAGCCAGCGCTCGGCCTTGCTGATGGGGCGGTCCATGCGCGGCATCACCCAGGGCGGCGTGCGCTGGAAGAGCGTGAGCTTGCCGACCTCGCGCTGGATGGCGGGCACGATCTGGATGGCGGAAGCGCCGGTCCCGATCATCGCGACGCGCTTGCCGCGCAGGTCGTAGTCGTGGTCCCAGCGCGCGGAGTGGAAGACCTTGCCCTCGAAGGTGTCGAGGCCGGGGATGTCCGGCAGCTTCGGGTCGGAGAGCGGCCCGGTGGCGGAGACGACGACGTCGGCGGTGAGGGTGCCGTTGCTGGTCTCGATCTCCCACAGCAGCCGGTCCGCGTCCCAGCGCAACAGCTCCACCTCGGTGTTCAGGCGGATGTGCGAGCGCAGCCGGAAGGTGTCGGCGACCTGCTCCAGGTACTCCCTGATGCGCCCCTGCCCCGAGAAGGTGCGCGGCCAGTCGGGATTGGGCGCGAAGGAGAACGAGTACAGATGCGAGGGCACGTCGCAGGCGCAGCCCGGGTAGCTGTTGTCCCGCCAGGTGCCGCCCACCGCGTCGGCCCGCTCCAGGACCACGAAGTCGGTGATGCCCTCGCGGCGCAGCCGGACCGCCGCCCCGAGCCCGCCGAACCCGGACCCGATCACCGCCACCCGCACATGTTCGTGTGCGCGACCACTCCCGGGCCCGCCCTCGCGCCCCTGCCCGCGCTCCTGCTGGCGCTCGTCCTCGGCCATGCCGCCGCCTCCCGAACTGCATCACGACTCCGCCAGTGTCCACTGGCGCAATTGGGAGAGTAGAACAACTCCCTACTGATGGGTAGGGGTCTGGCGCCGCGAGTTACCGCCGGTAGAACACGCACACGACGCACACGATCCGGCAGCGCATAGGCTGCTGCCGTGGCAGAGACACGCGAGTACCGCATGGAGGAGTTGGCCAAGGTCGCCGGCATCACGGTGCGCACCGTGCGCTTCTACCGAGAGCGCGGCCTGATCCCGCCGCCCCGCCGCGAGGGCCGCATCGCCTGGTACGACGACCACCACCTGGCAAGACTGCGCACGATCGCCGCACTCCTGGAGCGCGGCCACACCCTGAGCGGCATCGCGGAACTCGCGGAGGCCTTCGAGAACGGCCGCGACGTCGGCGAACTCCTGGGCATCGGCGAACCCACGGAGGAGACCCCGGTCCGCCTCACCCCCGAGGAACTGGCCGACCGCTTCGCGGGCGAGGTCACTCCCGAGAACCTCGCAGCGGCCATGGACCTCGGCTACCTCGGCACGGACGGCGACGAAATCGTCCACGTGAGCCGCCGCCTCCTGGACGTCTCATCGGCACTGGTCCGCGAGGGCATCCCACTGGCGGCGGTCCTGGAGGCGGGCCAGCGCGTACGTGAACACGCGGACGCGCTGGCGGAGTTGTTCATCACGACCATCCGCACGCACACGCCGTCGGAGGCGGGCAACGTAAGCATCGAGCGCATGCGCCCGCTGGCGAAGAGCGTGGTGGAGGCGGAACTGTCGATGGCACTGGACCGCAGGCTGGCATCGGAGAAGCCCGGGGAGTAATGCAGCCCGGCCGGCGTTTGAGGCCGGCGCCCCTACCGCGGCAAGAACCACCGAGCCTTGTAAATCCCGCCGTCGACCAGCTCATACTCCCCCCGGGGCCGATGGACACTCACCTTGGTGGTCCACCAGGTCTCCTCAAGCCCACTCTCCGGCACGGTGGAGAGGACCTGCCCGGTCCGCGTATCATCCCCCACCGCCTTCACGGACTTCCGCGAGATCTCCGAGGCCCCGGCAAAGTCCTGCACAAAGACCCCGCCCTTGATGTCGTACTGGAAGACCGCCGCGTTCGTGGTCACCCAGAGCCGCCCCGACCGCCCCGCCACTGGAAAAAGATCATGCCCGCCGGGAGTCTTCCCCGGCGTCCCGACCGGAAGCCCCACCGAGGACCGCCGCGTCAGCGCGGGCCGAGCCCGCGTCCCACCCACCTCGTACGTGACCAACTCATCGTCACCGATGGCCCACAGCACCTTGCGCGCACCGTCCCAGTGCAGCCCGTGCGCCCCCTTGAGCTCCACCTCGGCGTACTGCGAGGCACGCGGCCCCTGCGAAGCCGCGTACAACCGCACCAGCGCACCCGTACTGCACGCCACCGCGACATTGCCGTCCGGCAGGATCTCCGCACTGTGCGGATTGAAGAGATCGTCGCCGGGACCGAGCGCCGCGCCCCAGTAGCGCTCCCCCGAGGGGTAGTGGACGACGGCGACGAACCCGAAGGAAGCGGTGGTCAGCACATAAGTGCGCCCCTTGAGTCTTCGCACCTTCGACTCACTCGGATACACCCAGCTCTCCTCGGGCCGGAGATCCTCGTACCCCTCGCGCCTCGTCGGCGAGAACGCCCACCGCACGACGGACGGATCACGCTCCGCGTCCCACAGCCTGCGCCGCGGGTCGAGCACGAGGATCTGCTGGGTCGCCTGCTCGGTGAGGAGCACGGGCGGCGTACGGCGGGGCACCCCGCCCGGCGTACCGCCCGATGCTCCGGCAGGCGAAGCCGCAGCCAGCGGCAGCCCAGCCCCGACCCCGGCGACCAGCGCCCCCAGCAGCACACCCCGACGAGACGGCATCGACGCACCGGACATGAAGTCTCCCCCACACGGCTGACAGTTGAGTCATTGTCAGGTACGCGCTCGCAACATGCCATGGCGCCGCGCGGACTCACATGTCGTAGACCACCGTGACGGGCGCATGGTCCGACCACCGCTCCCCATGAGTGGCCGCCCGCTCCACGAACCCCTTGACCGCGCGCTCCGCGAGCCCCGGCGTCGCCACGTGGTAGTCGATCCGCCACCCCGTGTCGTTGTCGAAGGCGCGCCCCCGGTAGGACCACCAGGAGTAGGGCCCCTCGACGTCGGGATGCAGCGCCCGCACCACGTCGACGTACCCGGCGTCCCCCTCGAAGACCTCCGTGAGCCACTCGCGCTCCTCGGGCAGGAAGCCCGAGTTCTTCTTGTTGCCCTTCCAGTTCTTGAGGTCGGCCTCCTGGTGCGCGATGTTCCAGTCACCGCAGACCACGACCTGGCGCCCCTCGGCGGCGGCCCGCTGCTTGAGCCCCTTCAGATACGTGAGGAACTCCCCCATGAAGCGGATCTTCTCGTCCTGCCGCTCCGTGCCGACCTCGCCGGAGGGCAGATAGAGGCTCGCGACGGTGACACCGGGCAGATCGGCCTCGATGTAGCGCCCGCTGTCGTCGAACTCCTGCGACCCGAACCCGACCTGCACCCGGTCCGGCTCACGCCGCGTATAGAGGGAGACGCCCGCGCGCCCCTTGGCGGCGGCCGGCGCGTGCGTGACGTGCCAGCCCTCGGGGGCCCGCACCTCCTCGGGCAACTGCTGCGGCTCGGCCCGTACCTCCTGGAGGCAGAGCACGTCGGCGGAGGTCTCGGCGAGGAACTCCACGAAGCCCTTCTTGGCGGCGGCGCGCAGCCCATTCACATTCACACTGGTCACGGTGAGCATCCGGGAACGATACCGGCACACTTAATGGATGACTTCACCCCACCGCATAGAAGTACGATGGTTCGCATGAGTATCCAGTCACCGTTGCAGCGCCCCGCCGTAGAGCTGCGCCCGACCCCCTTCGACCACCCCGACGCGGTCGAGCTCAACGACCGCGTCCAGCTCGAATACGCGGAGCGGTACGGCGACGAGGGCGACATCACACCCCTCGACCCGGCCATGTTCGCGGCCCCGGGCGGTCTGTATCTCGTCGCGTACGACGAGAACGGCACGCCGCTGGCCACCGGCGGCTGGCGCGGCCACGAGGAGAACGACGAGGGCTACGGAAACGGCGACGCCGAGATCAAGCGGATGTACGTCACACCGGAGGCGCGCGGCCTCGGCCTGGCCCGCCGCATCCTGGCGGCCCTGGAGGACGACGCGAGGTCCGCGGGCCGTACGCGCATGGTCCTGGAGACGGGCACGAAGCAGCCGGAGGCCATAGCCCTCTACACGTCGACCGGCTACACCCCGGCCCCCGCCAAGTTCGGCCACTACCGCTTCGACGACCTGAGCCGCTGCTACGTGAAGCCGCTGTAGCTCTCACGGCGCACGCCGGGCATCCGGCGTGCGCGAGAGCGGCGTGCGCGAGAACCCCCGGACACGCAAAGATCCCGCCCAGTTCGATGAACTGGACGGGATCTCATGTGCAGTGGACCTGTGGGGATTTGAACCCCAGACCCCCTCGATGCGAACGAGGTGCGCTACCAGACTGCGCCACAGGCCCTTGCAACGAGTGAAACTCTAGCATCCCGATTGGGGTGCTCGGAAATCCGTTCCTGGCTGGTCAGGCCTCACTCGTTGGCGGCACGCGGCCGCTCCCCTTCCTCGTACTGATCGAAGAGCGGCGTGCGCCCCCGCTCGCGGGCCCGGCGTGCGGACGCGGCCCGGCGTGCGTCGCTGCGGCCATCGGCTCCGTCCACGCCGTCGGCGGCTTCCGCGCCGTCGTCGTACTCGGCGTACTCGCTCTCGTCCGTCTCACCGTGCGCCTCGTCGGCGGCGGGCTCCACGGAACTCGACCGTGCGGAGCTCCAGGCGTCGGGCGCGCTCAAGTCGACGTCACCGGTGGCCCGCGGGGCGACCGGCGCGGTCACGTACGTCGGCAGGGGCACCGGTACCGGGTCCCAGCTGTCGCCGTGGCCCGGGCGGCGCTGGCGCTCGCGCTGCTGGTCCACCCACTCCGCGTGGTCGGTCTGCTCGACCAGCGCGCGGCGGTCGGCGGCGAGGGCGGAAAGGCCGGTCTCCGTCCCGGGCCCGGGTCCTTCCTCCGCATCGTCGACGACCGCTTCCGCGCCGCCGCCCGCCGCGCGCCTGCGCGGCTGGCGTTCCCGCAGCCGCTGCGCCGCGACCTCGGCCCTGCGCCGGTCCATGGTGTAGGTGAAGCGACGCCGCTCCTGGCCCCGCAGGTACACGATGTACGCGCTGAGGAGCGCGGCCGGTGCGGCGGGGGCCCAGAGGAACGCGAGCCCGCCCACCGCGGCGACGACGGCGCCGAGCGTGAAGGCGACGAAGAGCATCACCGTCGTACGCCGACGGCGCGCGAGCACCTTCGTGCGCCGGGCGCGCGCGGCGGCTTCCGCCGACGCCGCCCGGCGGGCGGCCGACTGCTGAGACCGTGCGCCGGTCGGGGCCGGGGTCGGCTCCGGGGTGTCGACGCGGGCCTGCACGGAGGATCTGGCCGGGGCCTTCGCCGCGGGCCGCGCCTGGGGCCGCGGCGACGACTGCTGGGCCGGCGGCTGCTGGGCCGCGGGCTGCTGCGCCGGTGGTCTCGCCGGGGGCTGCTGCGCACGGGGTTTGACCGGCGCCTTGCCCTGCGGCTCGGGCCGCTCTTCCTGTCCGCCCTGTCGGTGCGGAGGCGCGACGAAGGCCCGGACGTCCACCGAGCCGGTGACATTGTCCGGGTCGCGCGACTCCTCCTCTTCAGGCGAGCGCGCTTGCAGGTCCTTGGCGTATCGGCGCTCCATCCCCGCACGTCCGGACAGGAGCCGGATGGCGGTGCTGAAGCGTTCCGTCGGACGGGCTTCATTGAGCTCGTCCTGCCTACGGAGCCACATCGGCACCAAGTAGGCGGCCCAGGCCCCGACGATGACTGCGTAGATGAGGCCGCTGCTGCTCACGCCTCACACGGTAGAGGGGTTTGCTTGAGGCCATCTGCCAATTGCGCCGGTGTGTCGCACGATCTGGCTGATATCTCGAACTTTTTTTGTGACTGATGCGATCAACAGGCCACCGAGACGGTGAAATTAATGCTCTGGGGGGATCAAGTCGGGCCCCAGACGGTCGATCGCCGATCATTTTCAAACACTTATTCTATTTACGCGGTCTTCCGGGGTCTTGCCTGGTGCCAGCGCCGCAGCAACCCTTCCGGTACCTCTTCCGCGGTGAGCGCGAAGACAAGATGGTCGCGCCAGGCACCGTCGATGTGGAGATAGCGTGGACGAAGGCCCTCCTCGCGGAATCCGAGTTTCTCCACGACCCTGCGACTGGGCCCGTTCTCGGGGCGAATACAGACCTCGATACGGTGCAGTCCCACCGATCGGAAGCAATGGTCGACCGCGAGAGCGACGGCGGTCGGCATCACGCCGCGGCCCGCGACCGACTGGTCGACCCAGTAGCCGACATGGCCCGAGCACATCGATCCCCAGGTGATCCCGGCGACCGTCAGCTGTCCGACGAGCCGCCCCTGGTACTCGATCACGAAGGGCAGCATGCGCCCGGCGTGCGCCTCGGCGCGCAGATGCCGGACCATCTGACGGTACGTCGGGCGGTGCACGATCGGCCCGCTGGGCGTGGGCGGCGGGATCGTCGCCTCCCAGGGGCGCAGCCAGTCCCGGTTGCGCCGGTTGACCTCACGCCAGGGCCGCTGGTCGCGCATCTTTATCGGACGGAGGGCGACATCGCCGTCCGTCAGCTCGACGGGCCAGGAAGGGCTGTTCAGCTCGCACCGCCTGAGGGTCTGGGATGGTCGCCGCCCCTCAGCTGCTCGACGGCGTGCGTCAGGAGGGGCTCCAGGACGGCCATGCCGTCCCGTACGCCGCCGGTGGAGCCCGGCAGGTTCACGATGAGGGTGCGTCCGGCGACTCCGGCGAGACCGCGGGACAGGACGGCCGTGGGGATCTTCTCCCTGCCGTAGGCGCGGATCGCCTCCGGGATGCCCGGCACTTCGTGGTCGATGACGGCGCGGGTGGCCTCGGGGGTGCGGTCGGTGGGCGAGATGCCGGTGCCGCCTGTGGTGAGGATCACGTCGTATCCGGCTTCGGCGCCCTCGCGCAGGGCCTGCTCGACGGGGTCGCCGTCGGGAACGACCCGGGGGCCTTCGACCTCGAAGCCGAGCGCGGACAGCGCCTCGGCGATGACCGGCCCGCCCCGGTCGGCGTAGACCCCGGCGGCGGCGCGGTTGGATGCCGTGACGACGAGTGCGCGGTAGGCCGTCATGCGCCGGCTCCTTCGCGGCTCCAGTCCCCGGATTTGCCGCCCGACTTCTCCTCGACGCGTACGTCCGTGATGACCGCGCCCTTGTCGACCGCCTTGACCATGTCGATCACGGTGAGAGCGGCGACGCTCACCGCGGTGAGGGCCTCCATCTCGACGCCCGTACGATCCGTCGTCTTCACCGTGGCCAGGATCTCGACGGCGTCGTCCGCCACGGAGAGGTCGAGTTTCACTCCGGAGACGGCCAGCGGGTGGCAGAGCGGGATCAGGTCGGGCGTGCGCTTGGCGCCCATGATGCCCGCGATCCGCGCGGTGGCCAGGGCGTCGCCCTTGGGGACCCCTTCCCCGCGCAGCAACTCGATCACGCGGGGCGAGACCAGGACGCGGCCACTGGCACTGGCGGTGCGCGCCGTCACGTCCTTCGCGGATACGTCGACCATGCGGGCGGCGCCCGCTTCGTCGATGTGTGTCAGTCCCTGATCCGTACTCATGTGCTGTGGCGCTCCCGGTCCGGGCCTCCCGCGGTGCGGCGCGTGGGGGCCTATGTGCGCGACACCGTACCGCGCGGATACGCCTCTCAGCCGAGCAGGACCACTTCGACGTCGGTGCCAGGCTCCACCGACGCGGTGTCCTCGGGGACGACGATCAGCGCGTTCGCGTGGGCCAGGGCCGCGACGAGGTGCGAGCCCGCGCCGCCCACGGGCCGCACGCTGCCCGCATCGGCGTCGTATTGCCCGCGCAGGAACTGCCGCTTCCCGGCAGGCGAGGTCAGTGCCTTGTCGGTGGTGAGCTCCGCGCGGGTCGTGGGCCGGTGGACGTCCGGAAGGCCCATCAGGGCGCGCACCGCGGGACGCACGAAGATCTCGAAGGAGACGTACGACGACACCGGGTTGCCCGGCAGCGCGAGCAGCGGGGTGTGGTCGGGGCCGATGGAGCCGAAGCCCTGCGGCTTGCCCGGCTGCATGGCGAGCTTGCGGAACTCGATGCCGCTGCCGTCCTCGTCCTCGTCGCCGACGGAGGAGAGCGCTTCCTTCACGACGTCGTACGCGCCGACGCTGACGCCGCCCGTGGTGACGATGAGGTCGGCGCGGATCAGCTGGTCCTCGATGGTGGAGCGCAGCGTCTCGGCGTCGTCGGCGACGGCGCCCACGCGGTAGGCGATCGCTCCGGCCTCGCGGGCCGCGGCGGTCAGGGCGAAGCTGTTGGAGTCGAAGATCTGGCCCTTGGCCAACTCCTCGCCGGGCTGGATCAGTTCGCTGCCGGTGGACATGACGACCACGCGGGGGCGCGGGCGCACCTTGACCGTGCCGCGGCCGATCGCGGCGAGCAGGCCGATCTGCGCGGCGCCCAGGACCGTGCCCGCGGTCAGCGCGCGGTCACCGGCCTGTACGTCGCTGCCACGCGCCCGCACGTGCGCGCGTGCCTCGGCGGGGCGGTGCACGCGGACCTCTCCGGAGGCTCCGTCGGGCGCCGCGCTGTGGGCGCGCATTCCGGAGACGGGGCCTTCGCCCAGGCCCCCGTCGGTCCACTCCACGGGGACGACGGCCTCGGCGCCGGGCGGCAGCGGGGCGCCGGTCATGATGCGGGCGGCCTGGCCCGCGCCCACGGTGGGCTGCTCGCCCTGGCCCGCGGCCACGTCGCCGATGACCGTGAGGACCGCGGGGAACTCCTCGCTCGCGCCCGCGATGTCGGCGACCCGGACCGCGTACCCGTCCATGGAGCTGTTGTCGAAGGGCGGCAGCGAGACGGGCACCGTGACGTCCTCGACGAGGACGCAGCCCTGGGCGTCGAGGAGTTGGAGCTCGATGGGCTCCAGGGGGCGGACGGATCCGAGGATGTCGTCCAGGTGCTCGCTCACCGACCAGACGTGTTCCTGGCCGGTGACTTCGGTCGTCGCGCTGCTGCTCAAAGTGCTACATCTCCTCGGACACGTAACTGCGAAGCCAGGCCTGGAAGTCCGGGCCCAGGTCTTCACGTTCGCACGCGAGTCTGACAATGGCACGCAGATAGTCGCCGCGGTCACCGGTGTCATAGCGGCGGCCCTTGAAGACGACGCCGTGCACGGGGCCGCCGACCTTCTCGTCCGCGGCGAGCTGCTGGAGGGCGTCGGTGAGCTGGATCTCGCCGCCGCGGCCCGGCTCGGTCTTGCGCAGTATGTCGAAGACGTGGGGGTCCAGGACATAGCGGCCGATGATGGCGTAGTTGCTGGGGGCATCCGCAGCGTCGGGCTTCTCGACCAGGCCCGTGACCTTGACGACGTCGCCCTCGTCCGTGGTGTCCACGGCCGCGCAGCCGTAGAGGTGGATCTGTTCCGGGGCCACCTCCATGAGGGCGACGACGCTGCCGCCGTGCCGCTCCTGGACCTCGACCATGCGGGCGAGCAGCGGGTCGCGCGGGTCGATCAGGTCGTCGCCGAGGAGCACCGCGAACGGTTCGTTGCCGACGTGCGGGGCGGCGCACAGGACGGCGTGACCGAGTCCCTTGGGGTCGCCCTGGCGTACGTAGTGCATGGTCGCGAGGTCGCTGGACTCCTGGACCTTCGCCAGCCTCGCCTCGTCGCCCTTCTTCAGGAGGGCCGACTCCAGTTCGTAGTTGCGGTCGAAGTGGTCCTCCAGGGGGCGCTTGTTGCGACCCGTGATCATGAGGACGTCATCGAGGCCGGCGGAAGCGGCCTCCTCGACCACGTACTGGATCGCCGGCTTGTCGACGACCGGCAGCATCTCCTTCGGAGTGGCCTTGGTGGCCGGCAGGAACCGGGTGCCGAGACCTGCTGCGGGAATGACAGCCTTGCTGATCCGCGGGGGGTGAGACTCAGTCATGTCCGTAACCATAACCGGTGAGTATGTGCGGAATCTGTGGGTGCGGACATTTTGTTCTCATATGAGCGCACCTGAAGGGATTTGTGAGCGCACCATGCAAGAAGCCGACCCGAACCAGCCAACCAAGCGAACGTTGCGCGGAGAAATCCTCGCGGTGAGACGCCGGTTGACTAGGGATGACGCGCAGAAAGCCGCCGCGGTTCTCGCCGACCGCGCACTGGAGCTTCCCGAGCTCTCGGGAGCGCGCACGGTCGCCGCGTACGTCTCCGTGGGGAGCGAACCGGGGACGCGCGCGCTCCTTGACGCCCTCCACGCGCGCGGGACGCGGGTCCTGCTGCCGGTGCTCCTCGCGGACAACGACCTGGACTGGGCGGCCTACGCGGGCGCGGGCTCACTGGCCCGCGTACAACGCCCCGGAAAGATGGAGCTTTTGGAGCCATCGGGGGCGCCGCTCGGACCCGATGCCGTCGTGGCGGCGGACGCGGTGCTGCTGCCGGGCCTGGCCGTGGACGAGCACGGGATGCGGCTCGGGCGCGGCGGCGGGTCGTACGACAGGGTGCTCGCCCGGCTGGGGCGGGCCGGGGCCGATCCCGCCCTGGTGGTGCTCCTGTACGACACGGAGGTCGTCGGCCGCGTCCCCCGGGAGCCGCACGACAAGCCCGTGCACGCCGTGGTCACGCCGTCGGGAGTACGCCGCTTCCGCTGAGCCCGCCGCCCCCTTCCGTGACGCCGAAAGGGCCCTCCACGCGCGCGTGGAGGGCCCTTTCACTGTTCCGTACCGGTCGGCTCCGGCTCAGGGACGCAGCACCAGGGTGTCCTTCGTGCTGCCCTTGACGGCGTCCTCCGAGTAGGACCACGGCAGCAGCTCGCCCTTGACCCACTTGTTGGTCTGGTCGGTGTAGTGCGCGCTGTAGGCGTGCCCCGAAGCCCCGGTGAGGTTGATCCACTTGGACTTGTCGAGGTCGGCGAGGTTCACCACCATGCGCATCGACGGCACCCACTGCACTCCGTAGCCGCCCGCCGCGTTCCAGCCGGTGGCGTTGACCGCCGCCTCGCCGCCGCCCAGCTTGAACGGGCCGCGGTTGAGCATGAACTGGAGCCAGCCGGGGCCTTCGACGCCCAGGGTCTGGTTCTTCAGGGTCAGCCGGTGCAGGCGGCCCCAGCTCCAGGTGTCGACGTCCTTGCCGAGCTTGGCCGTCAGGTCCCAGCGCGCGTCCTCCATGGCCCGGCCGAACAGCTGGTCGCGGGTCTTGGTCTCGGCGTCCGTGCGGGTCTTCGGCGACTTCCACCAGTCGTTGTCCTCGTCGTCGAGGATCGACCGGATCACTTCGTAGTAGCGGTCGCCGCCGTCGGGCTGCGCCGATTCCGTGTCACGCTGGCCGCACTCGCGCACCGGCTCGGCCTCGTCGGCGGGGCCGGT
Organism: Streptomyces sp. NPDC055189; assembly: GCF_053606765.1. Lineage (NCBI taxonomy): Bacteria > Bacillati > Actinomycetota > Actinomycetes > Kitasatosporales > Streptomycetaceae > Streptomyces > Streptomyces sp. NPDC055189. The sequence goes on along the minus strand of NZ_JBSGSG010000005.1, from coordinate 128,569 downwards.
GTTGCCGGCGGGGTCGACGTTCAGGCACTGGCCCTTGACCCGCAGCTCCTTGGGCAGCTTGTTGCCGATGGAGAGCTTGAGGATGTTGCGCCAGACCGAGTTGAAGTACGCCGCTGCCGCCGAATCGGGGTCCTGGGTGTAGTCCCAGCCCTCGAGGAGCTTCTGCGCCTCGCGGACGTAGCTGTCCTTGACGTCGATCTTGAGCAGCTTGGGCACCAGCAGCTTGGCGATCTCGCTGCTGTTGTCCATCTGCATCGTGCGCATGTCCTCGGTGGAGACCTTCCCACCGTTCTTGATCTTCGACTGGATCAGGTCGGTGATGCGCTGGCTGCGCGCCCCGTAGCCCCAGTCGGACGTGAGCTTGTACGGGTACTTCTTGCCGATGACGGCCTGGTTCGCGGTCACGATGTAGCCGCGCTCGGGGTCGTACTCGTAGGGCAGTGCGGACTGCGGGATGTAGCCGGTCCAGCGGTAGTCGGAGTCCCAGCCGGGCGCGGGCAGCGCGCCGTCGCCCTTGCCGCGGACCGGGATCTTGCCCGGCGCCTGGTATCCGATGTGGCCGTCGCGGTCCGCGTAGATCAGGTTCTGCGAGGGCACTTCAAAAGAAGAGGCCGCCTTGCGGAACTCCGAGAAGTCCTTCGCCTTGTTCAGCTCGAAGACGGCGTCCATCGACTTGCCCGGCTGGAGCGCGGTCCAGCGCAGCGAGACTCCGTAGCCGTCGCCCCGGTCGGGGGCGGCGCTGTCGACGGTGGCCTTCTTGCCGACCTTCACCAGTTCGTCGTCTCGGTCGGACAGCAGGGGTCCGTTGTCGGTCTCGCGGACGGTGATCTTCTTCGGCTTGCCGCCCGCGACCTTGATGGTCTCCGTGCGGGTCTTGAAGGGCAGCACCTTGTCGTCGTACGAGTAGCCGTCGCCCTCGAACTTCTCGAGGTAGAGGTCGGTGACGTCGGCGCCGAGGTTCGTCATGCCCCAGGCGATCTGCTTGTTGTGGCCGATGACCACGCCGGGCATCCCCGCGAAGGTGTAGCCGGAGACGTCGTACTGGCAGTCCTTGGAGACCGACCGGCAGTGCAGGCCCATCTGGTACCAGGTGGAGGGCAGCTGCGGCGACAGGTGCGGGTCGTTGGCGAGCAGGGGCTTTCCGGAGATCGTGTGGTCGCCGGAGACCACCCAGGAATTGGAGCCGATGCCGTTGCCGTTCGGGCCGAGGCCCGCGTCCGGGACGCTGTCCAGGATGTCGGAGAGGCCCGACAGCTGGGACTGCAGTCCGTCGGGCGCCTGGGCGTTGCCCGCGAGGCCCGTGCCCGCCGCGCCGCCGGTCTGCGACTGCGACTGGCTGCCCGCGCTGCCCTTGCCCTCGTACTCCTTGGTGACGCTGTTGTAGGCGCCCTCCTGGACGATGGGCTTGTTCCGGGCGTACGGGTAGGCCGGGTACAGGTCCTTGATCTGGGACGGGCCCAGGCGGCTGGTCATCAGGGAGCGGTCGATCTCGTCCTGCATGTTGCCGCGCAGGTCCCAGGCCATGGCCTTGAGCCACGCCACGGAGTCGACGGGGGTCCACTCCCGGGGCGCGTAGTCGTTGGTGAAGCCGAGGGCGGCGTACTCCAGGGAGATGTCCTTGCCGCTCTTGTCCTTCAGGTAGGCGTTGACTCCCTTGGAGTACGCCTGGAGGTACTTCTTCGTCTCCGGCGAGAGTTTGGAGTCGTACTCCTTCTGCGCCACTCGGTGCCAACCGAGCGTCCGCAGGAACTCGTCGGTCTTTACTTGGCTCTTGCCGAACATCTCGGAGAGGCGACCGGAGGTCGTATGGCGGCGTACGTCCATCTCCCAGAAGCGGTCCTGCGCCTGGACGAAGCCCTGGGCCATGAAGAGGTCGGCGTCGGACTCGGCGTAGATCTGCGGGATGCCGTTGCCGTCGCGCTTCACGTCGACGGGGCCGGAGAGGCCGTCGAGCTTGATCGTTCCCTTTGTCTGCGGGAAGGAGGCGCGCACCGTGTCGACGCTCCAGTAGGCGCCGTAACCGATGCCCGCCACGATGGCCAGGACCAGGACGATCACGAGGAGGCGGGCTCGGCGCCCCTTCTTCTTGCCGGACTTATGACCGGAAGAGGCGGTGGTATTCGAGGGCATCGCTGTCCTTGCTGTCCTTACGCGAGCGGCAGGGCTGGCTGGGCGGTGGTGGGAGCGCTGGAGCAACTGTAGGCGCAGGGCACTGCGGCCTCGGACGCGGAGTCAGGAACCTACATGGCGACGCATCGTACGAGCGTTCGAAGGCGTCAAGGAAGCGTTAACAATTAGGTAAGGTAACGAAGTACTTGGCTCGCGCGGAGGAAGGAACGGCCCCTGACTGTCCACGACCTCAACCAGCTTCTGCTCATCTGCTCGCTCGTTTTGCTCGTCGCGGTCGCGGCGGTACGCATCTCGTCGCGCAGTGGGCTCCCCAGCCTGCTTCTGTACCTCGGCATCGGCATTGCCATGGGCCAGGACGGCATCGGCAACCTCAGCTTCAACAATGCCGAATTGACGCAGGTCATCGGCTACGCGGCACTCGTCGTGATCCTGGCCGAGGGCGGCCTCGGCACGAAGTGGAAAGAGATCAAACCCGCCTTGCCCGCGGCCGCCGTCCTCTCGCTCGCGGGCATCGCGGTCAGCGTCGGCGTGACGGCGGCGGGCGCCCACTACCTGGTCGGCCTGGAGTGGCGGCAGGCGCTGATCATCGGCGCGGTCGTCTCGTCCACGGACGCGGCGGCGGTCTTCTCCGTGCTGCGGAAGGTGCCGCTGCCCTCCCGCGTGACGGGCATCCTGGAAGCGGAATCCGGCTTCAACGACGCCCCCGTGGTGATCCTGGTCGTGGCCTTCTCGACGGCGGGCCCCGTGGAGCACTGGTACATCCTCATCGCCGAGATCGCCCTGGAGCTGGCGATCGGTGCCGCCATAGGCATCGCGGTGGGCTGGCTCGGCGCCTACGGCCTGCGGCACGTCGCGCTGCCCGCGTCCGGCCTCTATCCCATCGCCGTGATGGCCATCGCGGTCGCCGCATACGCCGCCGGCGCCATGGCGCACGGCAGTGGATTCCTCGCCGTCTATCTCGCCTCGATGGTCCTCGGCAACGCCAAGCTGCCGCACTGGCCCGCCACCCGCGGCTTCGCCGAAGGGCTCGGCTGGATCGCGCAGATCGGCATGTTCGTCCTGCTCGGCCTCCTGGTCACCCCGCACGACCTGCTCGACGACACCTGGCCCGCGATCATCATCGGCTTGATCCTGACCATGGTGGCCAGACCGCTGGGGGTCATCGCCAGCCTGCTGCCGTTCCGCATGCCCTGGCAGGAGAAGGCCCTGATGTCCTGGGCCGGCCTGCGCGGAGCCGTGCCCATCATCCTGGCCACGATCCCGATGGTGAACGGCGTCGACGACAGCCAGCGGATCTTCAACATCGTCTTCGTCCTGGTCGTCGTCTACACCCTCATCCAGGGTCCTACGCTGCCCTGGCTGGCCAGGAAGCTGCGCCTCGGCGACTCCTCGGGCGCCGCCGACCTGGGCATCGAGTCGGCTCCCCTGGAGCGTCTGCGCGGGCATCTGCTCTCGGTGGCGATCCCGAAGGGGTCGCGGATGCACGGCGTCGAGGTGGGCGAGCTGCGGATGCCCGCGGGAGCGGCGGTCACCCTCGTCGTTCGCAACGGCGAATCGTTCGTGCCGCAGCCCACGACCGTGCTGCAGCGCGGGGACGAGCTCCTGGTGGTCGCCACCGACCCGGTGCGGGACGCCGCGGAGAAGCGACTGAGGGCCGTCGGACAGGGCGGAAAACTGGCCGGATGGCTGGGAACCGCTGGTCAGGAGCCGGAGGGGCGGCGCAATCGCAGGTGACGGGCGCCTCAGTCTCCGTATTCACAGGTCTGCCGGTGCAACTCCCTGTACGATGAAGGCACACTTCTTCTGTACCAACTAATCGAACCAACTCTGTCTGAAGCAGAGCTGGCGCCGACCGTATGGCGGCCGCGTGTCCTCGCAGTGGGCAACCGGCATCTACCGCAGTTCCGCGCTAGAGGACAGCTCTCGGCGCCGCCGCCCTAAAAAGGGGGCCGCGCTACCAGGCAGCAGAAAGGCACGGGCCGTGGCATCCACGGTCACCTCCCGCCCCGGATACGGACAGCTGCTGCGCACCCGCGGCGCCTGGACGTTTCTCCTGCCCGGCTTCGCGGCACGACAGCCCTTCGCGATGCTGACCATCTCCATCGTCCTGCTGGTGCAGCACACCACCGGCTCGTACGGCGCCGCGGGCGCCGTCTCCGCCGTCACCGGCGTCTCCATGGCGGTGTTCGCCCCCTTCGGCGGCAAGCTCGCCGACCGGTTCGGCCAGCGCGCCGTCCTCGTGCCGGGCGTGCTCGTCCACACGGTGTCGGTGCTCACCCTGACGGTGCTCGCGCTCTCCGACGCCCCCTTGTGGGCGCTCTTCGTGGCGGCGGTGCCCACCGGCGCCTCGCAGCCGCAGATCAGCCCCATGGTGCGGGCCCGCTGGGGCGTCAAGCTCCAGGACACCCCGCTGGCGAACACGGCGGCCGCCTTCGAGTCGGTCACGGACGAGCTGACGTTCGTCCTGGGCCCGCTCTTCGCGACCGCGCTGTGCACGACCATCGACCCGGCGGCCGGACTCTTCACAGAAGCCGGACTCACGCTGGTGGGCGGCCTGCTCTTCGCCGCCCAGAAGAGCACCCAGCCCAAGCCCGCCTCCCGCGAGGAGCACGCGCGCGTGGAGCACGTTTCCGCACTGCGCATCCCCGGCGTGCGGGTCCTGATCGCGACCTTCCTGGGCATCGGCGCCGTCTTCGGCGGCATGCAGGTCTCGCTGGCCGCCTTCACCGAGTCCATCGGAGAACCCGGCCTGAACGGCGTCCTGTACGGCACGTTCGCCGCGGGCAACATGCTCTCCGGTCTCATCTGCGGCGCCATCGCCTGGAAGATCGCCCCGCAGCGCCGGCTCGTCGTCGCGTACGCAGCGCTGACCCTGATGGCGTCCGGCCTGTGGGCCGCGCACTCCGTGGTGCTGCTCGCCGGGCTCGGTCTGCTGGTCGGCGTCTGCATCGCGCCCGCACTGATCACCGGCTACACGCTGGTGGACCGTCTCGTCGCCCCTGGCGGCCGCACCGAGGCGTTCACCTGGCTCACCGGTGCCGTCGCGCTCGGCCAGGCGGCCGCCGTCACGGTCGCCGGACAGCTGGAGGACCGCTTCTGGGACGGCGCCGGATTCCTGGTGCCGCTCGGCGGTACGGCGCTGGCGCTCGCGGTGCTCGTGACCCTGCGCTCGCGGCTCGTTCCGCGGTCCGTCGGCCGCACCGTGGCACGTGGCGTCGGTCACCGCGAGCCGGTCTCGGTGGACTGATCCCGAGGAATACGTCACTATGGACCGTCGTTAGCACTCATCGAGTGAGAGTGCCAGGAGGAAGCAAGTGCCGACGTACCAGTACCAGTGCACCGAATGCGGCGAGGGCCTCGAGGCGGTGCAGAAGTTCACCGATGACGCCTTGACCGTGTGCCCCAGCTGCGACGGACGCCTCAAGAAGGTGTTCTCGGCGGTCGGCATCGTCTTCAAGGGCTCCGGTTTCTACCGCAACGACAGCCGCGGCTCGTCGTCGAGCAGCACGCCGTCGTCGGCGTCCGCCTCGAAGTCCTCCGACTCCAAGTCCTCGGACTCCAAGCCGTCGGACTCCAAGTCCTCCGCGAGCACCTCGTCGTCCTCCTCTTCGGGCTCGTCGGGTTCGAAGTCGTCGGGCACGTCCAGCTCGTCGAACTCGAGCTCGTCGGCCGCGTAAGTTCTTCTTCCCGGTCCCCGCTGCCTGTACGGCAGCGGGGACCTGGGCGTTCCTGCGCCCGACTACTCTGCTCGCATGGCGAATACGGCGAACGCGACGCGGGCCGAGATCGGTGTCATCGGTGGCTCCGGCTTCTACTCCTTCCTCGACGACGTGACCGAGCTCCAGGTCGACACTCCATACGGAGCGCCGAGCGACTCCCTCTTCGTCGGTGAGATCGCCGGGCGACGGGTCGCGTTCCTGCCCCGGCACGGCCGCGGCCACCATCTGCCGCCGCACCGCATCAACTACCGCGCCAACCTGTGGGCGTTGCGCTCCGTGGGCGTACGGCAGGTCCTCGGACCTTGTGCGGTGGGCGGACTGCGACCCGAGTTCGGGCCCGGCACACTGCTGGTGCCCGATCAGTTCGTGGACCGCACGAAGACGCGGGCGCAGACGTATTTCGACGGGGTGCCGCTGGCGGACGGGAGCATCCCGAACGTCGTGCACGTGTCGCCGGCCGACCCGTACTGCCCCGTCGGGCGCGGCGCCGCGCTGAAGGCGGCGCGCGGGCGGGAGTGGGAGCCGGTGGACGGCGGGACGCTGGTGGTGGTCGAGGGGCCGCGGTTCTCGACGCGCGCCGAATCGCTCTGGCACGCGGCGCAGGGCTGGTCGGTGGTGGGTATGACCGGGCACCCCGAGGCCGTGCTCGCCCGTGAACTGGAACTCTGCTACACGTCGTTGACGCTGGTCACGGACCTGGACGCGGGTGCGGAGAGCGGGCAGGGCGTCTCGCACGAAGAGGTGCTCCAGGTGTTCGCGGCAAATGTGGACCGGCTGCGGGCAGTGCTGTTCGACGCGGTGGCGGGGCTGCCTGCGGAGAGCGGGCGGGACTGTTCGTGTGCGGGGGCGCTGGGCGGGGTGGAGCCGGGGATTCGGCTGCCGTGAGGCGTCCGGCGTATCCGGAGCTCCCGGCGTATCCGGAGCTTCCGGAGCGCTTTGTGGGATCGGAACTCCGCCTTCGGGTGAGGGAGTTGTCCACAACCGGCGAGTAGTGCACGGGGCTCAGCGGGATTCGGCGCGGGCCTGCATCGTGAGAGCGGAAGGCAAGATCCTCAGCTCTCCCGACTCCGCAGGCGGTGGCCGTCGTGACGCACGTTCCCTCTCCCCCTCCTCCCCCTCTTACCCCTCCCGTGCGGGACGCTCCCCCGCCGTGCCCCGTGCCGCACTTCTCCCCCGTGCTCGTACGGGGCGGGCGGCACGGGCTGCGAAGACTGCTGCGGCACAAGCGGCGGGCCGTTGCCGTGGGGCTCGCGGTGACCGCGGCCGCGCTCGTGGCCGCCGGGCCGCGGGGCACCGAGCGGGAGCGGCCGCAGGGGCATCCGGCGGCTGCCGCGGCGCCATCGCCGGAGTCGGGGCAGAGGAATCGGGCAGCCGCCCCGGTGACGGCGCCGGTGCGGATCGCGGACGCCGAGACGGTGCGGCTGCTGCGCCGGGGCGACCGGGTCGATGTCGTCGGCGCCGACGGCTCCTCGTCACGGGTGGTGGCTGCCGGCGCGCGGGTGGTCGAGGTGCCCGAGCCGCGGGACGACACGGCCCAAAGCGCGGCCGAGGTCGGGGCGTTGGTCGTGCTCTCCGTGCCGCGGGCGACGGCGGCACGGCTCGCCGGAGCCGGAGCGAGCATGCGTCTGGCGGTGACGCTGTGCTGACGCGTGATGTGTGCAACTGCACCGACTCCGTGTCAAGTCGCTCGTTCGGGTTACCCAATTGGACAGTCCGACCAGTGCCTACCGTAGTTTGCGAAGCTGTCTGTTTCACGAACTGCATTTGCAACGAAAGGCCTCGTGGTGAGCGAGAAGAGCGAAGCGAGTCTCTGGGACGGCTTCAAAGCCTTCCTGATGCGCGGGAATGTCATCGACCTTGCGGTCGCGGTGGTCATCGGCGCCGCGTTCACGAACATCGTGAACTCCGTGGTGAAGGGTGTCATCAACCCGCTGGTCGGTGCCTTCGGTACGAAGGATCTCGACCACTACAGCTCGTGCCTGAAGGCCCCGTGCAAGGTGGACGCCACCACGGGGGAGGTCACCGACGGCATCCCGATCATGTGGGGCTCGGTCCTCAGCGCCGCCCTCAGCTTCGTGATCACCGCAGCCGTCGTCTACTTCCTGATGGTGCTGCCCATGGCCAAGTACCTGGCGCGGCAGGCCGCGCGGAAGGCCGAGAAGGAGGGCACGCAGGAGGTCATCGAGATCTCCGAGCTGGAGGTCCTCAAGGAGATCCGCGACGCCCTGGTGGCTCAGCGCGGCGCCGGACCCGACGAGCGTGGTGCCGGGCCGGACGGGCCTGCCTCCGGACCCTTGGGGCCCGACAAGCTCTAGCGCGGACTCAGAGGTGGTGGGGCGGCTTCTCGTCGAGGAAGCGCGCCAGGTCGGCGGCGCTGTCGCCGCCCGTGGGCCGCTCGCCCCACCCGCGGTCCGTGTCGTCCGAAGACTGCTGCGACAGGGGGTCGTCGAAGACGAGGGCGTTCTTCGGCTTCTTCGGCGCCGCGGAGGAGCCCTTCGGGGTCTCCGATTCCTTCGGATCGCGCGGCTCGGGGGCGGGGGCGGTGCTCATGCCTCCAGGGTACGTCCGTGCGGCGCCGCAGCGGCCGTCAGACTGCATTGAGCCCCTGAGCTGCGAAGATCTCCCTGGCGGCGGCCAACTGTCCCGCCGTGGGCGAGGGGGTGTCGCGCAGGGTGAAGTCCTTGCCGAGAGCGTCCCATTTCGCCTCGCCCAGCTTGTGGAAGGGCAGCACGTCGACGCGCGAGACGTTGCCGAGCGAGGCGGTGAAGCGGGCGACGCCCTCGATGTTGTCCGGGTCGTCGGTCAGGCCGGGGACGAGGACGAAGCGCACCCAGACGTCCTTGCCGCGGTCTGCGAGGCGCCGTGCGAAGTCGAGGGTGGGCCGCAGCGGCCGCCCGGTGACCTTCTGGTACGTCTCCCGGTGCCAGGACTTGATGTCGAGGAGCACGAGGTCGGCGTCCCGGAGCAGCGCGTCGGTGGCGCGCACTCCGAGGAAGCCGCTGGTGTCGAGGGCGGTGTGCAGGCCGAGCTCGTGCTTGAGGCGGTGCAGCAGTTCGCCGGTGAAGACGGGCTGCAGGAGGGGTTCGCCGCCGCTGACGGTGGCTCCGCCTCCGGCCGCCGAGATGAACGTCGTGTACTTGGCGGCCTCCGCGATCACGTCGTCGGCGCTGGTCCGCTTGCCGTCACGCATCCGCCAGGTGTCGGGGTTGTGGCAGTACAGGCAGGTCAGCGGGCAGCCCGCGAGGAACGTGACGAAGCGGGTGCCGGGGCCGTCGACCCCGGTGGACAGGTCCCAGGAGTGGATGGATCCGGTGACGGGGCGCCGGGTGACGGCGGCCGCCGGGGTCGCGGTGTCGAGCAGAGTGGTCATGGCAGGGCTCCAGGGGGCTCAGAGCGAGCCGTGGAAAGTGCGGTTGATGACGTCGAGCTGCTGGTCGCGGGTCAGGCGGATGAAGTTGACCGCGTAGCCGGAGACACGGATGGTCAGCTGCGGGTAGTTCTCCGGGTGGTCCATGGCGTCCTGCAGGGTCGCCTTGTCGAGCACGTTGACGTTCATGTGGAAGCCGTCGCTGGCCGTGAAGCCGTCGAGGACTCCGGAGAGGTTCTGGATCCGCTCGCCGGGGGTGCGGCCCAGGGCGTCGGGCGTGATGGTGTTGGTGAGCGAGATGCCGTCCTCGGCGTCGTCGTAGTCGAGCTTGGCGACCGAGAGCGCGGAGGCGATGTAGCCGTGCTCGTCACGGCCGTTCATCGGGTTGGCGCCGGGGGCGAACGGCTCGCCCGAGCGTCGGCCGTCGGGGGTGTTGCCGGTCTTCTTGCCGTAGACGACGTTCGAGGTGATCGTCAGGACGGACTGGGTGTGCACCGCGTTGCGGTAGGTCGGGTGCTGCCGGATCTTGCCCATGAAGTCCGAGACGATCCGCCGGGCGATGTGGTCGGCCCGCTCGTCGTTGTTTCCGTAGGCGGGGTAGTCGCCCTCGATCTCGTAGTCGACGGCGAGTCCCGTCTCGTCGCGGATGACCTTGACCCTGGCGTGCTTGACGGCGGAGAGCGAGTCGGCGGCGACGGAGAGGCCCGCGATGCCGCACGCCATCGTGCGCAGGATCTCCTGGTCGTGCAGCGCCATCTCGATGCGCTCGTAGGCGTACTTGTCGTGCATGTAGTGGATGACGTTCAGCGCGTGGACGTAGGTCTTGGCGAGCCAGCCGAGCATCGCGTCGTAGCGCTCGGCGAGGGTGTCGTAGTCCAGGTATTCGTCCTCGATGGGCTCGAAGCCCTCGACGACGCGCTTGCCGGTCTTCTCGTCGCGGCCGCCGTTGATCGCGTAGAGCAGGGCCTTGGCGACGTTGACGCGGGCTCCGAAGAACTGCATCTGCTTGCCGACCGCCATCGCCGAGACACAGCAGGCGATCGCGGTGTCGTCGCCGTACTTGGGGCGCATCAGGTCGTCGGACTCGAACTGGATGGCCGAGGTGTCGATGGCGACCTTGGCGGCGAAGTCCTTGAAGCCGCGGGGCAGATCGCGCGTCCAGAAGACCGTCAGGTTCGGCTCGGGCGCCGGGCCCAGGTTGTAGAGGGTCTGCAGGGCACGGAACGTGGTGCGGGAGACCAGCGGGCGGCCGTCCTCGCCGATGCCGGCCAGCGACCAGGTGACCCAGGTCGGGTCGCCGGAGAAGCCTTCGTTGTACTCGGGGGTGCGCAGGAAGCGGACGATGCGGAGCTTGATGACGAAGTCGTCGATGAACTCCTGGGCCTCGGTCTCGGTGATGCGGCCGGCCTCGATGTCGCGCTGGAGGTAGATGTCGAGGAAGTTGTCGATGCGGCCGATCGACATGGCCGCGCCGTTCTGCTCCTTCACGGCGGCCAGATAGGCGAAGTACAGCCACTGGACGGCCTCGCGCCCGGTGGTGGCGGGGGCGGAGATGTCGTGGCCGTACGACATCGCCATGGTCTTCAGTTCGCCCAGGGCCTTGATCTGTTCGGAGGTCTCCTCGCGGGCGCGGATGACGTCCTCGGTGGCCCACTCCTCGCCGAGCCGGGCCTTGTCGGCCTCCTTCTCGGCGATGAGGCGGTCGACTCCGTAGAGCGCGACGCGGCGGTAGTCGCCGATGATGCGGCCGCGGCCGTAGGCGTCGGGCAGGCCGGTGATGATTCCGGAGGAGCGGCAGGCGCGGATCTCGGGCGTGTAGGCGTCGAAGACGCCTTCGTTGTGGGTCTTGCGGAGGTGCGTGTAGACCTCCCTGACCTCGGGGTCGGCTTCGTAGCCATAAGCGTTGAGTGCGCCTTCGACCATCCGCCAGCCGCCGTTGGGCATGATGGCGCGCTTGAGCGGGGCGTCGGTCTGGAGGCCGACGATGAGGTCCAGGTCGGCGTCGATGTAGCCGGGACGGAAGGCGTCGATGCGGGACGGGGTCTGCACGTCGACGTCGTGGATGCCGCGCTCGTTCTCGGCCGGGAACATCGAAAGGAGCTTCTGCCAGACCCGGGCGGTGCGTTCGGTCGGTCCTGCCAGGAAGGAGTCGTCGCCCTCGTACGGGGTGTAGTTCTGCTGCACGAAGTCGCGGACGTCGACGGCGTCCCGCCACAGACCGCCTTTGAAGCCGTTCCATGCCTCGCCGTGCACTGTCGTTTCCGCGGGAGTGGCAGTCATCGCCGGCACCTTCCGAGTCGCCTTTTCGCTATGCGTCCATTGCACTCCGGTTTGCTCGATCGGGGGCCGCGCAATGGTCCCCACTTCAGGGCCCAAGGTCCCCTCTCTCTGCCTCTACGACCAGGCGCAATCACCCTGACCTGGCGTTTCGCTCGGGACTTTGGACCCAAGTTCGCTTGTGAACACATTCACAAGAATTTCCCGGATTTCCCGTGGTACCGGGCGAGGGCATACGAGTGGGCCGGGTGCTCCCACACCCGGCCCACTCCACCCACGCCGCTCAGCGGCGGGGCGTCAGCTCGGCGATTCCGCGCCCTTTCGGGCGTAGAACCACCAGCAGACCGCGATACAGCTGACGTAGAAGGCCACGAAGCCCCACATCGCGCTGGTGACCGCGAAGTTGGCGAACATCGCAGGGATGAAGAAGAAGCCGTACGCCGCGATGGCGGAGGTGAAGCCGGTGACGGCGCCCGCCTCCATCTCGGACTGCTTCAGCGCCTTCGTGTAGGCGGGGGTGCCCTCCGTCAGGCCCTTCAGGTGCTGGCTGCGGAAGATCACCGGGATCTGGCGGAACGTCGAGCCGTTGCCGATGCCCGAGAAGAAGAACGCCGCCAGGAAGCAGGCGAAGAAGCCCCAGAAGTTGCCGTTGCCGCCGCCGGAGGGGAGGAAGTTGATGACGCCGATGATCGAGATCGCCATGCCGACGAACGAGATGATGGTGACCTTGGCGCCGCCGATCTTGTCGGCGATCCAGCCGCCGGCCCAGCGGGCGAGCGCGCCCACGGCCGGGCCCATCCAGGCGTACGTCGCCGCGGAGTAGGCCGCGTCGATCGGCGTGAACGTGGTCTTGATGAGCATCGGCAGCGCTGCCGCGAACCCGATGAAGGAACCGAACGTGCCGACGTAGAGCCAGGTCATCAGCCAGTTGTGCTTGCGCTTGAAGATGATCTTCTGCTGGCTGAAGGGGGTCGATGCGACCTTCAGGTCGTTCTGGCCGAACCACGCGACGGCGGCGAGGATCACCAGGACCGGCACCCACAGGAACGCGGCGTTCTGCAGCCACACGGGCGTGCCGTCGGCCTTGTGCTGGGCCGAGCCGACCGCGAGGACCGAGCTGGTGATGACGATCGGGGTGACCAGCTGGACGACGGAGACACCGAGGTTGCCGAGGCCGCCGTTGATGCCGGTGGCGTTGCCCTTGTCGCGCTTGGGGAAGAAGAAGCCGATGTTGGCGAGGGAGGAGGCGAAGTTCGCGCCGCCGACGCCGCAGAGAGCCGCGATGGCGACCATCACGCCGTACGAGGTGTTCGGATCCTGGACCGCGATGCCGAGCCAGATCAGCGGGACGACCAGGACGACCGTGGAGAGCGCGGTGAAGCGGCGCTGGCCGATCATCGGGCCGAGGAAGGTGTAGAAGACGCGCGCCGTGCCGCCGGTGATGCCGGGGATGGCCGTCAGCCAGAACAGCTGCGAGGTGGAGAAGCCGAAGCCGACGTCGGAGAGGTTGGTCGCGGTGACCGACCACACCTGCCAGACGACGAAGGCGACCAGGAGCGCGGGGACCGCGATCCACAGGTTGCGGGAGGCGACCTTCTTTCCGATGGACTTCCAGAAGAGTTCGTTCTCCGGCTCCCAGTCGGTGATGGTCTTGCCGGGTCGGTACTGCGCGGGGTCGTACGTACTGACCGACGGCGCGGACCGCGCTTCTTGGGCGGCAGGCGATGTCATGTTGGATCCCTGTTCGCTACGGGTCCCGACCTTGCTCCGGGGCCTGACATATCCACGTTCCCGCGCGCGGTTCTTCGGGAGCAGAGTCGTAGGGCACGCCCTGACCAGCCCAAAGGCACCAAAGTCAGGGGCCCTTCGGACCGCGTCGGGCCGCCGGGGCGCGCGCCGCAGCCCGCTTCGGCGCATACCTTCTGCTGTGCTGGTCCCATGACGTCCGCACCGGCCCCCGAGCCAGCACCGGCATCCGAGCCCGCATCAGGCCCGCCTTCCGCTCCCGCCGCACTGCGGCCGCTGCGTCCGCGCGGGCGCGGGGAAGCGCATCGGGCCGCGACTCCCCTGGAGCTCTTCTTCGACCTCTGTTTCGTCGTGGCGGTCGCGCAGGCCGGGGTCTCGCTCGTGCACGCCGTCGCCGAGGGGCACGCGGGCGAGGGCGTGATCAATTACGCGATGGTGTTCTTCGCGCTGTTCTGGGCGTGGGTGAACTTCTCGTGGTTCGCGTCGGCGTACGACAACGACGACGTGCTCTACCGGGTCGTCACGCTCGTACAGATCGCCGGTGTGCTCGTGTTCGCCGCGGGGGTCTCCAGAGGGTTCGAGGAGCATGACTTCCTCCTCATCTGGCTCGGCTACCTGATCATGCGGGTCGCGCTCACCACCCAGTGGCTGCGCGTCGCCAAGTCGGCCACCGGCGAGGAGCGATCCACCGCTCTGCGGTACGCGTGCGGCGTGCTGATCTGTCAGATCGGCTGGTCGGGGCTGCTTTTCCTGCCCGAGGGCGGGCGGTCCTGGCTGTTCCTCGTGATGGCGGTCGCCGAGATGTGCGTGCCGGTGTTCGCGGAGCGGGTCTACAGCACGGCCTGGCATCCGCACCACATCTCCGAGCGGTACGGCCTGTTCACGATCATCGTGCTCGGCGAGACGATCGCCGCTGCGACCGTCGCCGTGAAGACCGGCATCGAGGAGCACGACGCGCTCGGCGAGGTCCTGCCCATCGCGGCGGGCGGTCTCCTGATGGTCTTCGCCGCCTGGTGGATCTACTTCGTCGTGCCCATCCACGGCCACCTGAGCTCCAACCGGCAGTCCTTCCTGTGGGGTTACGGGCACTACTTCATCCTCGGCGCGGCAGCCGCGATCGGTGCCGGGATCGAGGTCGCGGTCGAGGAGGCCGCGGGCAAGGCGCACATCTCGACGCTCGCGGCGTCCGCCGCCGTGACCGTACCGATGGCGCTGTATCTCTTCACCGTCTGGCTGCTGCACTCCCGCTACTACAAGGTGGGCCTCGCCCAGCAACTCGTGTTGCCCGTCAGCGCCGTGGCGACGCTCGCCAGTACGTTCGCGGGCAGCTGGGCCGTCCTGGTCGCGGGGCTCGTGGCGACGGCCACCGTCGCGACCGGCGTGACGCTCACCAGCCGGGCGGCCCGAAGGGAGGCGACCACGTAGCCCGCCCGGTGTGCGGGCCCGCTCCGCGACAGCCGCGCAACTGCCGCGCGTGATACGCAGGTCGGCATGGCTTCCTCCAACTCCCGCACCGATGTCCCCGGATCCCGCACCGATGCCCCCGGCTCCCTCACCGATGTCCCCGGCCTCCGCGTAGGGCATGCCACCCGCACCGACCCGGCGCACCCGGGTCACCTCACCGGCACCACCGTGGTGCTCGCCCCGGCGGGCGGCGCCGTAGCGGCGGTGGATGTGCGCGGCGGCGGTCCCGGCACCCGCGAGACGGACGCCCTGGACCCCCGCAACCTGGTGCAGCGCGTCGAGGCCGTCGTGCTGACCGGTGGCAGCGCGTACGGCCTGGACTCCGCGGCCGGTGTGATGGCGTGGCTCGAGGAGCAGGGCCGCGGCGTGCGGGTCGGCCCCGAGCCCTCCCACGTCGTCCCCGTGGTCCCGGCCGCCTGCGTCTTCGACCTCGGCCGCGGCGGTGAGTTCACGGCACGCCCCGACGCCGCGACGGGACGCGCCGCCGTGGAGGCCGCCGCGGGCACCGAGCTGTTCACTCCCGTAGAGGAGGGGAACGTGGGCGCGGGCACGGGCGCCCTGGTCGGGAAGGTCAAGGGCGGCATCGGCAGCGCGAGCATCAGGCTGGACTCGGGGGTCACGGTCGCCGCCCTGGTGGTGGCGAACGCCGCGGGCTCGGGGGTCGATCCGCGGACGGGCGCGCTGTACGGGCAGTACTTCGAGGGACGGCGGGTGGACTACCCCGCCCCCGAGGTCCACGAGGAGGCCACGCGCCGCCTCGCCGAAGCCGCCGCCGAGAACGGCGCTCCCCCGCTGAACACCACCCTCGCCGTGGTCGCCACCGACGCCGAACTCAGCAAGGCCCAGGCGCAGAAGCTCGCCGGCACGTCGCACGACGGCATCGCGCGCGCCGTGCGCCCCGTCCATCTCCTCAACGACGGGGACACCGTCTTCGCCCTCGCGACCGGCGAGCGCCCCCTGCCGGGGGCCGCGGAGAACCCGCTCGCCCTGAACGAAGTCCTGGCGGCGGGCGCGGACGTGGTGTCGGCGGCGATCGTACGGGCGCTCCTGGCCGCGGAGTCCGTTCGGACGCCGGGCGGCAACTTCCCCGCGTACTCCGACCTCTACGACGGCCTCTAGGCGACCTCCAGGACGCCTTCCAGGACGTCCTCTACGACGTGCACGGCAAGCAGTCCCAGCAGCGCTCTCAGATACCCCAAAGCGTCACCTAAGGGAATTCCCAGAAAGAACAACTACAAATGGCCGCAGAGAACAGCCCGTTGGGCCGCCGTCGGGCCATGCGCCTGTGCCCGTCCTCACATCAACCGGACGGAACCTTTCCGCCTGGGCGCGGCTCTTATCTCCTACCTGGTCAGAACGCGCACTTCGCAAAAAGATGGAGCAGCCCGTGACAACGTCGCACATAGCCAAATCCCGGCGACGCACCCTTATGACGGCCACCGCGCTCGCCGCCGCGGGCGCGCTCGCCCTCACGGCCTGCAGCGGCGACTCGGACGGCGACGGCGACGGCAAGAACGGCGAAGCCAAGTCACAGGGCGCCGACATCACCATCTCGGCGAAGGACGGCTCAACCGGCGCCTCCATCAACGCCACCGGCGTCAAGGTCAAGAACGGCAAGCTGACCGAGGTGAAGATGACCCTGGTCTCCACCGGGGCGGCGGTCGACGGCACGCTCGCCTCCGACGGCAGCAGCTGGAAGCCCAAGGCCCAGCTCGAGCGCGGCATGAAGTACAAGATCACGGCCGACGCTAAGGACGCCAAGGGCAAGGAAGCGACCGAGAACTCGATCTTCACCACCGTCTCGAAGGACAACAGCTTCATCGGGAGTTACACCCCCGACGGCGGCACGAAGGTCGGCGTCGGCATGCCGGTCTCCTTCAACTTCGACAAGGCGATCACCGAGAAGCAGTCCGTGCAGTCGCACATCACGGTCACCTCCGACAGCGGCCAGAAGGTCGCGGGCCACTGGTTCGGCAACCAGCGCCTGGACTTCAGGCCCGAGGAGTACTGGAAGGCCGGCTCCAAAGTCACGATGAAGATCGACCTGGAGGGCGTGAAGGGCGCGGACGGCGCCACCGGCGTGCAGAACAAGACGGTCACCTTCACCATCGGCCGCGCCCAGGTCTCCACGGTCGACGTGAAGGCCAAGAAGATGACGGTCGAGCGGGACGGCAAGGTCGTCAAGACCATCCCGATCTCCGCGGGCAGCCCGTCGAACCCCACGTACAACGGCAAGATGGTGATCTCCGAGAAGTTCACCCAGACCCGGATGAACGGCGACACGGTCGGCTTCGGCGGTGAGTACGACATCAAGGACGTCCCGCACGCGATGCGCCTGTCGTCCTCCGGCACCTTCATCCACGGCAACTACTGGGGCTCGCCCTCGATCTTCGGCAGCTCCAACACCAGCCACGGCTGCGTCGGCCTTCAGGACGCGCAGGGCGCGGGCGACTCCAGCACGCCGGGCGCGTGGTTCTACGACAACTCCCTCATCGGGGACATCGTGACGGTCAAGGGATCGCCGGACGAGACCATCGCCCCGGACAACGGCCTCAACGGCTGGAACATGTCCTGGAGCGAGTGGACGGCGGGCAGCGCCGGCTGACCCCGGCCCCTCACACTCACCCTCACCCTCACCCCCAGTCCCCCCACTCCCCCTTCAGCAGCCCTCCGGGGCGGGCCTCTCACCAGGCCCAACACCACGAGCCGCACGGGAACTTGCCGTGCGGCTCGTTCGTTTTCCCGTTCCCGGACATGATGTCCGACCCAGGGGCTACGGTATGCACTCACAAGGTGACATGCAGCAACGCCGGGAGAAACCTTGAGCGTTCCGTACGAGTACGAGACGGCGTACGAGCCACAGTCTGCCGAGCAGAAGTCTCCGCACTCTCCGCAGGAGCATCTCGAGCAGCTTCTTCGCCGCGCCCTGAACTCCTTCGATCTGCCGGACGAGACGATAAGGCGCCTGGACTCAGCTCTCGCGTACGACAGTTCACTGCACTCCGCACACCACAGCGCGGGCATGCACCGCGAGACGTACCGGCACACGTGGCTGCTCGCCGACGCGGGCGCGCTCACCCTCTGGGAGCTGGTGCACAACACGGGCCCCGGCAGCCACGCCCAGCACGAGCTGTACGCGGACGAGGAGGAAGCCGGTGTCGCCACCTCACGCCTGCCGCTCCCGCCCGACACCCCCGCCGCCGTCTGCGAGCAGCCGGTCGTGCTCCAGCTCCCGGTCGTCGAGGAGCCCCGCCATACGTACGTCCCCGACGACTCCGCCGACCACGCGCGCCGACTGCTGCGCCGCGCCGAGAACTCGACGGACGAGGGGCGGCCGGCCCAGGAGGTCGAGCGGTTATTGCGCTCG
Organism: Streptomyces sp. NPDC055189; assembly: GCF_053606765.1. Classification (NCBI taxonomy): domain Bacteria; kingdom Bacillati; phylum Actinomycetota; class Actinomycetes; order Kitasatosporales; family Streptomycetaceae; genus Streptomyces; species Streptomyces sp. NPDC055189. Next base: position 110,499 of record NZ_JBSGSG010000005.1, on the reverse strand, counting down.
GCGTTCGCGCACCAGATCACACAGGCCTTCGGCCGCCCCGGCCTGACGGGCGAGGCGCGCCTCAGCTTCTCGCTCTACGAACACGCTTTTCTGCTCTTCGACGGCAGCGAGCTCAGCCTCTGGGAGGTCGAGCACACGGTCACGCCCGACAAGCGGCACCGCTGCGAGGTGTACGACTCCGAGGAAGGGGCCCGCGCGGCGATGGAGCAGCGCGCGAGGAGCATTCCGCAGCAGCGGGCGAAGAAGTAGGACCTTTGCGGCTGTACCTAGCAGCGGCGGCCGGGCTCAGGACCGGCCGTCGCCGAACTGTCGTACGAGACCGGCGAAGGCGGCCCGCTCGTCCGGCGTCAGTTCGACGGTCTCCGCGCGCGGCGGGCCCGACTGCACGGGCAGCGCACCCAGCGCCCCGGGCCGGCGCCAGGCGTCCACGTCGACCTGGTCGCGCCGCAGCATCCGCACCAGGCCCACGGCCCAGGCGGCGGTCGCCACAGCCAGGACGGCCAAGCCTGTCTGCTGGAGGATCGAGACATTCTGGAACATGCCGCACAGTAGACAACACGATCCAGGGCTTACGACAGGGGGGTTGTGGGACTTACGTCCTGAAGTGACGCATGTCGCACAACCCCCCCATAGGGCTCGAACAGCCGGGGCCCGGACGGCCGGGTCCCGAACAGCCGGGGCCTGGGCGGCCCGGCTCAGACGGCCGCCGGTACGCGCTTGTCCGTCACGGCTTCATCGGCCGTGGCGCCGCCCTCCGAAGAGGTGGTCTTCCGCGTGCCCTTGAGCAGGATGACCGCCGCGGTCGAGACCCCGACACCGGCGAGGATCGCCACCAGGTAGAGCAGCGGCTGCCCGATGAGCGGCACCACGAAGATGCCGCCGTGCGGAGCCCGCAGCGTGCAGCCGAAGGCCATCGACAGGGCGCCGGTGACCGCGCCGCCCGCCATCGACGCGGGGATCACCCGCAGCGGGTCGGCCGCGGCGAACGGAATCGCGCCCTCCGTGATGAAGGAGGCGCCGAGGAACCAGGCCGCCTTACCGTTCTCGCGCTCGGTCTTGGTGAAGAGCCGGCCGCGGACCGTGGTGGCCAGGGCCATGGCGAGCGGCGGGACCATACCGGCAGCCATCACGGCGGCCATGACCTTGAGGCTGCCCTCGGTCGGGTTGGCGAGGCCGCCGACGGCGAAGGCGTACGCGACCTTGTTCAGCGGGCCGCCGAGGTCGAAGCACATCATCAGGCCGAGGATGACGCCGAGGATGATGGCGTTGGCGCCGGACAGGCCCTCCAGCCAGTCGGTGAGCGCGCTCTGCAACTCGGCGATGGGCTTGCCGATGACGAGGAACATCAGGAAGCCGACGACCGCGGACGAGATCAGCGGGATCACGACCACGGGCATGATGCCGCGAAGGACGGCCGGGATCTTCACGCGCTGGATGCCCATGACGACCGCGCCCGCGATCAGACCCGCCGCGAGACCGCCGAGGAAACCCGCGTTGATGGTGACGGCGACGGAACCGCCGACGAAGCCGGGTACGAGTCCCGGCCGGTCGGCCATTCCGTACGCGATGTAGCCCGCGAGGACCGGCACCAGGAAGGCGAAGGCGAGTCCGCCGATCTGGAAGAGGAGCGCGGCCCAGCTCGTGGTGTCCGTCCACACGAAGTGCTCGGCGACGGACGGTGCCTTGTCGATCTTCCAGCCGCCGATGGCGAAGCCGAGCGCGATGAGGAGGCCGCCCGCGGCGACGAACGGGACCATGTAACTGACGCCGGACATGAGCCACTTGCGCAGCTTGGTGCCGTAGCCGTCGCCGCTGTCACCGGCGTTGTCGACGGGGCTCGGGCCGACGTCCGCGGTGGTCTCGCCGCGGGCCGCCTTCGCCCTGACCTCCGCGATGAGCTCGGCGGGCCTGCTGATGCCCGCCTTCACGCCGACGTCGACGGTGGGCTTACCGGCGAAACGGTCCTTCTCCCGTACGGGGACGTCGTGGGCGAAGATGACCGCGTCCGCGGAGGCCAGGACCGCCGGGTCGAGGCGGGTGAAACCTGCGGAGCCCTGGGTCTCCACCGTGATTTCCACGCCTGCCTCGTGGGCGGCGTTTTCCAGGGACTCGGCTGCCATGTACGTGTGGGCGATGCCTGTGGGGCAGGAGGTGACGGCGACGATTCTGAACGTAGGAGCCTCTTCGCCGGAAGCCTCTGGGGAGGGCGGCCCTGCGTCGGGGGCTGTGCCCACCCGTTCCGCCCCAGCGGAACTGCTGCCCACAGCGGCGGCCGCCGCATCGCCGGTGATCAGCGCCGCCGCCGAAGCCGGATCGGACACGGCCCGCAGGGCACCGGTGAACTCCTCGTCCATCAGCTGGCGTGCGAGCGACGACAGGATCGTCAGGTGGGCGTCGTCGGCGCCCGCCGGAGCGGCGATCAGGAAGATCAGGTCGGCGGGTCCGTCCGGCGCCCCGAAGTCGATGCCGTCTGCCGATCGGCCGAAGGCCAGGGTCGGCTCGGTGACGTGGGTGCTGCGGCAGTGCGGGATGCCGATGCCGCCGTCGAGGCCGGTCGGCATCTGCGCCTCGCGGGCCGCCACGTCGGCGAGGAACCCGTCCAGGTCGGTCACCCGGCCCAGGGCCACCATGCGCTCGGCGAGGGCACGGGCCGCCGCTTCCTTGGTTCCGGCGGACCGGTCGATTTCGAGGTCGACCAGTTCCGCGGTGATCATCTCGCTCATCGCGGGCTCCTTCGCACGCGTATCGCCCGGAGGGCGGGGGTGGGGACGGGGGCTGAGCTGTTGCGGGGGTGGGGATGGGGATGGGGAGTCATGACGCCGGCTCCGTCAGTACGCGGTCCAGGGGGACCTCCGACGTGACCGTGACCGCGTCCGGCGCGAGGTCGGCGGGGGTCGGCATCGCACTGCCGGGGAGCTGCACCGCTGCCGCGCCGTGCGCCACCGCCGAGGCGAGGGCCGTGGCGCCGGTGCCGCCCGCGATGAGGAAACCGGCCAGGGAGGAGTCACCGGCGCCGACGTTGCTGCGTACGGCGTCGACCGGAGCGCTGCCGAAGTACGCGCCGGAGTCGTCCACCAGGATCTGGCCGTCCGCGCCGAGGCTGGCGAGCACGGCCCGCGCGCCCAACTCCCGCAGCTCTTCGGCAGCCTTGACCGCGTCGCCGACCGTCGACAGGGGGCGGCCCACCGCTTCGGCGAGCTCCTCCGCGTTCGGCTTGACGACGTCGGGGCGCTCGGCGAGCGCCGCGAGCAGCGCCGGGCCCGAGGTGTCCAGGGCGATACGGGCGCCTGCGGCGTGTGCGCGGGCCACGAGATCGGCGTACCAGGAGGGGGCGAGCCCGCGCGGGAGGCTGCCGCAGCAGGCGATCCAGTCGGCTCCGGCGGACCGCTCCCGCACGGCGGAGAGCAGCAGCTCGGCTTCGGACGACGTCAGTTCGGGGCCCGTAGCGTTGATCTTGGTGAGGGTGCCGTCCGGTTCGGCCACCGCGATGTTGGAGCGGGTCTGGCCCGCGACCCACACCGGGGCGACCTTGATGCCCTGCTCGTCGAGGAGCTGGTCGACGAGCGCGCCGGGCGCACCGCCGAGCGGCAGGACGGCGAGCGTCTGAGCCCCCGCCGCCGCGACCGCCCTCGACACGTTGACGCCCTTGCCGCCGGGGTCCATCCGGTCGCCGGTGGCGCGGATGACCTCGCCGCGGTCCAGCGAGGGGACCTCGTAGGTGCGGTCGAGGGAGGGGTTGGGGGTGACGGTGAGGATCATGCGCGTACGTACCGTTTCGTTGCCGACCTGCGGGGTGCTGCTGCTGTTCGCGTTCTCGTCCGCGCCGCTCATGCCCGGATCACCTCCGTGCCGCCGGCCTCGATCGCGGCGGCGTCATCGGGGCTGAGCCCGGTGTCGGTGATCAGCAGGTCCACGTCGTCGAGATCGCCGAAGCGCGCGAAGTGCTCCTGCCCGTGCTTGGCGGAGTCCGCGAGGAGCACCACGCGGCGGGCCGCGCCGATCGCCGCGCGCTTGACGGCCGCTTCGGCGAGGTCGGGGGTGGTCAGGCCGGCTTCGGCTGAGAAGCCGTTCGCGGCGACGAAGAGGACGTCGGCGCGGATCTCCGCGTACGCCCGCAGCGCCCACGCGTCGACGGCGGCGCGCGTACGGCTGCGGACGCGGCCCCCGATGAGGTGGAGCTGGATGCCGGGGTGGTCGGCGAGGCGGGCGGCGGTGGGCAGGCCGTGCGTGACGACGGTGAAGGTCGCTTCCAGCGGGAGGGAGGCGGCGAGGCGGGCGACGGTCGAGCCCGCGTCGAGAATGACGCTGCCTTCCGTCGGCAGCTCGGCGAGGGCGGCGTGCGCGATGCGGTCCTTCTCGTCGGCCGCCGTTCCCTCGCGCTCCGCGAGGTCGGGCTCGAAGTCGAGACGTCCGGCCGGTATGGCGCCGCCGTGCACGCGGCGCACCATGCCCGCGCGGTCGAGTGCCTTCAGGTCGCGCCGGATGGTTTCGGCGGTGACCTTGAACTCCTCGGCCAGCGACAGCACGTCGACCCGCCCGCCGTCGCGCGCGAGCCGCAGGATCTCCTGCTGGCGCTCCGGTGCGTACATGTCCGTTTGCCTCCACCTGATGCCCGAGTGTGTGGGTTCCCTTGCAGGCTACGGCGGGATTTCCGCAAAGTAAACAGGGTCGGGCATTGCGCGGACACAGACGGACTTCCTTCTGGCCCCTGGGCCTTTACTTGGGGCTGCGTGTGGGGCTGCGTACGGGCGAGGTACGGACTTCTCCCGCCCACCCGCCCGATTACCCCGCATCCGCCCTCAGCGAACGAGCTTCCCCGTCCATCCGCCCTACGGCCAGCCGAAGCCCTCCAAGGCCTCGATGCAATGCCCGGCCAGGGCCGCAGGTCCGCTCGTGCCACCCGCCGGGTCATCCCCCGAGGCCCACGCCTCCACCGCCACCCGTACCGCCGCGCTGGCGACCCCCGCCACCAGCCGCAGTTCCAGCGAAGGTGGCTCCGCCTCACCCCCGCCCTCCCGTTCCGCCAGGACGGAGATCAGCGTCTCCTCCGAGGCGTGGCACGCCTCCGACCACACCGCCCGCAGCGCCGCACTCTCCCCCGCCATCACCATCCGCAGCAGCACCCGCACCCACTCCAGCGCCTCCGCGTCCCCGATGGCGACCCCCGGCGCGGCATCACTGTCAGGGACCAGCGCCCGCGCCGCCGCATGCAGCAGCGCGTCCCGCACCGAGAAGTCCGCCGGTGCGTCCCGTACCGCCTCGGCCCACTGCTGCGCACCGGCGGCGAAGAGCGGGGCGACGGCCTCCTCCTTCGTCGCGAAATAGCGGTAGAAGGTGCGCGGCGCGACGCCCGCCGCGCGGGCGATGTCCTCGGCGCGGGTACCCCGCAGCCCGTTCTCGACGAAGAGCGCGGCGGCCGTGCGGGCGATGTCCAGGCGCGTCTCCGCCTTACGCCGCTCGGTGAGCGAGCCGGGTGATTCAGGCGATTCGGGCCGGTTGAGCGAACTTGCGGGCATGCGAGGCAGGTTATGCCAGCCGGCGGAAGCTGAAGGAGCAGGGCCAGTCCGGCGCATTATGCCTGTGTGGCAGAATCTGCCACCGCATGAGTGCGATGACAGATCAGACGGCAGACCAGATGCCAGACCAGACGGCAGTTCAGACAGCAGTTCAGACAGCAGTTCAGATGGCAGATCAAGTACGTCCAAGAAGGTGGCTAGCCCGGTGCGTCGTCGACAGTTCCTGACCAACTCGGCCGCCCTCACCGGCCTCGCCGGCGCCTCCACGCTCGGCCTCGGACTCGGCCTCACCGGCTGCTCGTCCGCCGACGACACCACCACCCTCGAACTCCTCGTCGCCAGCTACGACAAGAGCGTCGGCTCCTCCATCGGCGACCAGTGGGACGGCCTGGTCGACGCCTTCGAGAAGGCGCACCCCACCGTCAAGATCGCCCTGGAACGCGTCCCCTTCGACAAGCTGGACCGGACGCTGGCCCGCCGCGTGAAGGACGGCGACGCCCCCGACATCGCACAGTCGAACGTCTTCGCCCCCTACGCCGAGGACGACCAGCTCTACAGCACCTCCGACCTCTTCGACATCCGCACCGAGGCCGACTTCACCCGCTCGTACGCCGAGGCGGGATCGGTCAAGCACATCCAGTACGGCATCCCGTTCCTCGCCAGCACCCCGCGTCTCTTCTACAACACGGCCCTCTTCAAGCAGGCAGGCATCAGCGGCGCCCCCGCCTCCTGGGACGAGCTGCGGTCGGCGGCCCGTGCGCTGAAGGGGATCGGCGTGAAGACGCCGTACGGGCTGCAGTTGGGCCCGGAGGCCGCCGAGGACGAGACCCTGTCCTGGCTGCTGGCCGACGAAGGCGGCTACGCGGCCCTGGCCACCGGCTACGACTTCCACACCGCGAGCAACGTCCGGACGCTGACCTGGCTGCGCGACGAACTGGTAGCGCCGGGGCTCGCGGGCGCCGACCCCGCGGGGCTCAACAGGACAGCCGCGTACGAGCAGTTCATGCGCGGCGGCATCGGAATGCTGATCGCGCACCCGGTGCTCATGGGCGCCGCCGACAAGGTCAAGTTCCCTTACGCGCATGCCGCGTTCCCCACCCGCCTCGGCGGGGCGGCGGCCCCGGTCGGCCTGAGCGACTGGCTGATGGCGTTCAAGCAGAACGGCCGCGGCGACGCGTGCGGCACGTTCCTCGGCTACCTCTACGGCCGCAAGTCCGCGAAGGCGTACGGCGGCGGCCAGGCCGCGCTCCCGGTGACCAGCTCCGCGTCGTCGGCGCTGCGCGCGGACACGGCCCAGCGGCCGCTGTGGAAGTTCATCGACCAGATGCCGCAGGCGCAGTTCCAGCCGGTCGGCATGCGCTCGTGGCCGACGGTACGGGCGACCATCCGCAAGGAGATCGGGGCCGCCGTCACGAAGGGCGGCAACCCCGGCGCCGTACTCGAATCCCTGGACGCGACGGCGGCCCGGGCAGAGCTCTAGGCTCCGCCCGGGCCGCGACCGCCCACCGCCACGAGGTTCAGGAGGTTCAGGAGGTCAACGCGGGCTCCTGCTCGGGGAGTTCACCGGACGACGCCTCAACGGATGCGTCCTGGTCACCGCCGCCCTCGTCACCGCCGCCCTCGACGTGCTGACGCGGCTTGCCCGGCAGGGCGAACATCAACAGGAAGATGGCGACGAGTACGCCGACGACCCACCACAGCGAGTTCTGGAACGCGCCCACGATCTCCATCGGCACCTCACTGCGCGCCGCCTTCTCGTCGATCATGCCGAAGAAGACGACCGAGACCAGGCCGAGCCCGAGCGCCGTGCCCATCTGCTGCACGGTGTTGAGCAGCCCGGACGCGGACCCCGAGTGCTCGCGCGGCACGTCCGAGAGGATGGCGTCCGTCAGGGGCGCGACGATGAATCCCATGCCGGCGCCCATCACGAGCAGCGGCAGCGCCATCTGCCAGGACGCGATGTCCGCGCCGTACCGGTCCGCCTCCCAGATGTAGAGCAGCACGCCGGTGGCCATGATGAGCGCGCCGCCCTGCAGCACCTTGCGCCCGAAGCGCGGCACGAGCTTCTGCACGGACATCCCGGCCGCCACCGAGACGGCGATCGAGAACGGCACCCCGGTGACGCCCGCCCGCAGCGCGCTCCAGCCGAGTCCCGTCTGCATGTAGACCGTCCAGACCAGGAAGAAGATGCCCATCGCGACCCCGAACACGGTCTGCACCGCGATACCCGCGGCGAAGCTCTTCACCTTGAACAGGGACAGCTCCACGAGCGGCGAACCGTCCTTCGCCGCCTTCGCCTTCTCGTACGCGATGAGCGCGCCGAAGACGACGAGTCCGCCCGCCATCATGGCGTAGCCCCACAGCGGCCAGTCCAGCTCGCGCCCGCGGGTCAGCGGGTAGAGCACCATGAGCAGGCCGAGCGTGACCAGGACGACGCCGACAAGGTCGAGCTTGAGCGCCTTGGGCGCCTTGGACTCGCTGATGAACTTGCTGCCGAGGATCAGCCCCGCGATACCGACGGGCAGGTTGATGAGGAAGATCGGCCGCCATTCGAGCCCGAAGATGTTCCACTGCGTGAGCAGCGCGCCGAGCAACGGTCCCGATACGGCGCCCAGGCCCACGATCATCCCGAAGAGCCCGAAGACCTTGCCCCGCTCGTGCGCGGGGAAGGTGGCGTGCACGATCGACAGGACCTGCGGCACCATCATCGCGGCCATGGCGCCCTGCAGGATCCGCGACGCGACCAGCATCTCCGGGTTCGCGGCGAATCCGCAGAGCGCGGAGGCGAGCGTGAAGCCCGCGATCCCTATGAGGAACATCCGCTTGCGCCCGTGGATGTCGCCGAGCCGCCCGCCGGTGATGAGTCCGGCGGCGAAGGCGAGCGCGTAGCCCGCGGTGATCCACTGGATCTGGCTGTACGAGGCGCCCGCGTCCTCCTGGATGGAGGGGATCGCGATGTTGACGATGGTGACGTCGACGAGGTCCATGAAGGCCGCGGTCATCACGATGGCGAGGGCGAACCATCGGCGCCGGTCGGCGGCGGCGGCCGCCGTTCCGGGCGGTGTTGTGGCGGGGCTGCTGTAAGTCATGGGAAGAGACTAGAAGCCATATAGGCCAGGACATGTCCTAGATGCGCGGCATCCTGTGTGACATGACTTCGACTTCGGGCACGGGTACGGGTGGGGCTTCGGGTACGGGTACGGGTACGGAAAGGGTTGGTTCCGGCGGCGGTACGGATACCCCGGCTCGGCTGTTGCAGCTGCTCTCCCTGCTGCAGACCCCGCGCGAGTGGCCCGGCGGGGAGTTGTCGGAGCGGCTCAACGTCAGCCGCCGTACGGTGCGGCGCGACATCGACCGGCTGCGGGACCTCGGCTATCCGGTGCAGGCGAGCCAGGGGGCGACCGGTGGCTACCGCCTCGTCGCGGGCAAGGCGATGCCGCCGCTCGTCCTGGACGACGAGGAGGCGGTGGCGATCGCGGTGGGGCTGCGGGCGGGGGCGGGGCATGCGGTGGAAGGGGTGGAGGAGGCGTCGGTCAGGGCCCTGGCCAAGCTGGAGCAGGTCCTGCCTTCCCGCCTGCGCCACCGCGTCCAGACCCTCCAGATCGCGACGACCCCTCTGACCAGCGGGGACGGCGCCAGCATCGCGCCCGAGACGCTCACGGTCATGGCGTCCGCGGCGGCGGGCCAGGAACGCCTCCGCTTCGCGTACCGCTCCGGCGACGGTACGGAGTCCCGCCGTCTGACGGAGCCGCACCGTCTGGTGTCGACGGGGCGGCGGTGGTACCTGGTCGCGTACGACATCGACCGTGACGACTGGCGCACGTTCCGGGTGGACCGGGTTTCGTCGCCCTTCGCGACCGGCGCGCGCTTCGTTCCCCGGGAGCTGCCTGCGGGGGACGCCGCGGAGTACATCCGGCGGTCGATGTGGCGGGGGCAGCCGTCGTACGAGATCGACGTGACGTTCTCCGCTTCGGCGGAGGCGGTCGCGGGGGTGTTTCCCTCGGCGCTGGGTACGCCGGAGGCGCTGACGGCCACTACGTGCCGCGTCCGTGCCACGGTGACGGACGCGGTCGAGTGGCTGGCGGTGCGGTTGGCTATGACGGGGCATGATTTCGTCGCCCACGGGCCGCCGGAGCTGGTGGCTTCCCTCCGTGAACTGGGCTCCCGCCTGACCCGGGCGTCGGGGACGTGAACCGAGGTCTGCGCCGCGGTCCGGTACGCGGGAACCCTTCACCGCGCTCCGCGCGGAGGTCTCCTGTCCAGCCGCCGCGCGACTCTGCAGGCCGGTGGGCTGAGACCCTTTACCGCGCTTCGCGCGGAGGTCTCCTGTCCAGCCGCCGCGTGACTCTGCGGGCCGGTGCGCGGGGATCCTTTACCGCGCTTCGCGCGGAGGTCTCCCACCCACACACCACCCGTTACCCAGGGTAATCGGGCGGGTGGGCGGGGAAGCTCGTTCGCGGAGGATCAGACGCGGGGTAATCGGGCGGGTGGGTGGGAGAGGTTGTTCGTGGAGAGGTTGACGCGGGGGATCGGGTGGGTGGGTGGGGGAGCTTCGCGCGGAGCGCGGGGTGGGCCCGCCCCAGAGGGCAGAAATGAGCCCCGGTGCCGGGGGGGAATGGCACCGGGGCTCAGCTATTGGTCCGCTCCGCCCGCCGCTCAGGCGGCCGCGTCGAACCCCGTATCCCGAGCCAGCTTCTTCAGTTCGAGAAGCGCGTGCTTCTCTATCTGGCGGATCCGCTCACGCGTCAGCCCATGCTGCTTGCCGACCTCCGTCAGAGTCCGCTCGCGGCCGTCCTCGATGCCGTAGCGCATCTTGATGATGGAGGCCGTGCGCTGGTCGAGGCGGCCTATCAGGTCGTCCAGTTCCTCGCTGCGCAGCAGGGTCAGGACGGACTGCTCCGGGGAGACCGCGGAGGTGTCCTCGAGGAGGTCACCGAACTGCGTGTCTCCGTTGTCGTCCACGCCCATGTTCAGCGAGACCGGGTCGCGCGCCCAGTCCAGGACGTCCGTGACACGCGCAGGCGTGGTGTCGAGCTCCTCGGCGACCTCCGCCGGCTCGGGGTCGCGCCCGTGCTTGCGGTTGAACTCGCGCATGACCCGGCGGATCCGGCCGAGCTCCTCCACCAGGTGGACGGGGAGGCGGATCGTGCGGGACTGGTCGGCTATGGAGCGCGTGATGGCCTGACGGATCCACCACGTGGCGTACGTGGAGAACTTGAAGCCCTTGGCGTAGTCGAACTTCTCGACCGCGCGCACCAGGCCCGCGTTCCCCTCCTGGATGAGGTCGAGGAGCGGCAGACCGCTGCGCGGGTAGCGGCGCGCCACGGCGACGACGAGCCGCAGGTTGGACCGGATGAAGACATCCTTCGCCCGCTCGCCGTCGGCGACCAGCGCCTCCAGCTCCTCACGGGACGCGGAAGCGCCGGGGACGGAGTCCTCGACGTCGCCGTCGAGTATCTTCCGGGCATACACACCGGCCTCGATGATCTGGGACAGCTCGACTTCCTTGGCGGCGTCGAGCAGCGGCGTACGCGCGATCTCGTCGAGGTACATGCCGACCAGGTCGCGGTCGGCGATCTCCCCGCCTACGGCGCGAACACTGCGTGCCGCGTCGGTCTCGCCGGTGGAGGCGGACTTACGACGGGCGACGGCACGGGTTGCCATGCGTGCTCCCTTGCGTGTGGAGGTCCTGGTCGGCCCTTTTCACGGGCCTCTGTGGTGGAAACCACACCCTTCCGGGTGCCCTGCTTCCAATGGAAACAACGACTGGAATCCGGACAGAATTCCCAAGCCGTGCATCTATTTTCCTGACGTTGCAGTACCCTGTGCCGCCACAAGGGGAGGCCAGATGCCGTCGGAACGTACGGAGGTGCAGGTCAGGCCGGGCACGGAGGCCGATCTCGCGGCCCTGACCGATATCTACAACCACTACGTACGTGAGACGGCGATCACATTCGACACGGCCGTCTTCTCGCCGGAAGAGCGACGCCCTTGGCTGCTCTCCCACCCTGAAGACGGCCCGCACCGCCTATTGGTTGCCCGCGAGCGGGATTCCGGGGTGATCCTCGGGTACGCCACCAGTTCTCCTTTCCGGGTCAAGCCCGCCTACGCCACCTCTGTGGAGGTCTCCGTCTACTGCGCGCCGGACGCCGCGGGCCGCGGCATCGGCACCCTGCTCTACAAGGCGCTCTTCGAGGCCCTGGAGGGCGAGGACGTGCACCGCGCCTACGCCGGTATCGCCCAGCCGAACGACGCGTCGGGCCGCCTCCACGAACGTTTCGGCTTCCGGCACGTCGGCACGTACCGCGAGGTGGGCCGCAAGTTCGGCCGCTACTGGGACGTCGCCTGGTACGAGCGTCCCCTGGGCCCCGGCGCCTGACGCGGGTCCTAGGTCCCGACCAGGCCTGTCCTAAGCCCTGACTTAGGCCCTGACCTAGGCCGCAAGGCCGTTACGCCCCGCGCGCGCCCCGCCTACCGTGCCCGCCATGGACGCCACAGCCGACACCTCAGCGAACACCGCAGCGGACGCTTCAGCCGACACTCCGGCAGCCGTCCCGGCCGACCCGACCGGCATCCTCGACGAAGCCCTGCAGCGCCTGCACGCCTCGGGCCCCGAGCGGCTCGGACGGCTCACCAACCACGCACCGATGGCCGTCGAGGCACTCGCCGCGCACGGCCGGTCCGGTGCCGTTCACCGCTGGCTCGACCTGTACGCGCCGAAGTTGGAGGAGTACCCGAGCCCGGTGGAATCAATCACCGGCGACAACTGGCGCGAGGCCCTCGGCGATCCGCACCGCGCGGCGGACTGGATCGCGTACTTCGACCGTGAGCTGGGCGAACGCCCGTGGCGCGATGTCCTGGCCGCCTGGTGGCCGCTCCTGCTGCCCGGCATGTACGGCGGCTCCACGCACCCGGTGATCCGGGTGGGCCACGCGGTGCGCACGCTCCTGAGCGGCGGGGAGACGCTGCCCCGCCGCACCGAACTCGCCCACGGCCTCGGCTACTGGGCCGCCCGCCACCACCCCGTCACCGGCGTGGAACTCCTGCCGGCGAACACCGGCAACGCTGCCGCGGCCCTGGACTCGGTCGAGCCCATCCCCGTCCGGGACAGCGGCAGCTTCCCCGACAGGCTCGGCCGGGTCGCGGGCCTCCCCGTGTGGGCCGCCGACGTGACCGACCCCGACGAGGCGCACCGCAGGCTGACCGAGCTGGTGCGGGCGGCCACCCACCGGTATGCCACCCACGGCCACGGCGAGGAGACGATGCTGGTGCACGCGTCGACCGCGCCCAACGCCGTCCTCCGCGCCCTGCCCGCACTGCCCCGCACTCTGTGGGCGCCGAGCCTGCACGCGGCCTGGACGGCATCGGCCGCCGTGACCTCGATGTACGCCCCGGACGCCCCGGTCGCGTACACGGCGCCCGGCACCTTCGCCCCCGATGAGGTCTTCGAGCGGGCCCTGGCGCACGGCGACGAGCACGTCATCAAGTTCGCCGACACGGCACTGGACGTGGGCGACGAACAGGCCCTGACGGCGGCCCTGCGCGCGATCGAGATCAGCGAGCCGCTCGTCTAGGGCCCAGAGACACCAGAGAGCGGCACACCCGTCAGCCGAACTGCACCGACCTCTTGGCGAGACCCATCCAGAACCCGTCGATCACACTCCGCTGCCCGCCGAGATCCCCCGCGGCCTCCGCGGCCCCCAGCGTCACGAACAGCGGCGCGAAGTGCTCCGTGCGCGGATGCGCGAGCTCGCCCGCCGGGGACTTGTGCCGGAAGTCGAGCAGCCCGTCCACGTCGCCCGCGTCGAGCGCCTCGTGCCCCCACGCGTCGAACTCCACGGACCACGACGGCGTACCGCCCTGCCGCAGCGCCGCCAGGTTGTGCGTGAAGAAGCCGCTTCCGACGATCAGCACGCCCTCGTCCCGCAGCGGCGCCAGCTTGCGGCCGATGTCCATCAGGCGCCGCGGGTCGAGGGTCGGCAGGGAGATCTGGAGTACGGGGATGTCCGCGCCCGGGTACATCTCGACGAGAGGGACGTACGCTCCGTGGTCGAGCCCGCGATCCGGGATGTCCTGCACCGGCGTACCGGCCCCGCGCAGCAATTTGCGTACGGAATCGGCCAGTTGAGGGGCGCCCGGCGCGGCGTACGTCACCTGGTAGTAGTGCTCGGGAAAACCCCAGAAGTCGTACACGAGCGGCGCCGTCTCGATCGCGCCGAGCGCGAGCGGGGCCTCCTCCCAGTGTGCGGAGACCATGAGGATGGCCTTGGGGTGCGGCAGCTCCGCGGACCAGGCGCGGAGCTGGCCGGGCCAGAGCGCGTCGTCGGCCAGCGGCGGTGCGCCGTGACTGAGGTACAGGGCGGGCATGCGCTCCTGGGTTGCGGTCATGGCGGCACCTCCGAGAACGTACGAGAACGATTTACTTTAACTCTCAAGCTTTCGCTAGACGATGACCCTACTCCTTCATTGTTTAACTTTCAAGGAAGGGCTGCGTACAGTGGAGTACATGGACACGGCACCCACTTCTCCCCCCGACGGGGAACCGCGCTGGCTCGACGACGGGGAACAGCGCACCTGGCTCGCGTATCTGCAGGCCACCACGCTCCTGGAGGACCACCTCGACCGCCAGTTGCAACGCGACGCCGGCATGCCGCACATCTACTACGGACTCCTCGTCCAGCTCTCCGTCGCCCCACGGCGGCGGCTGCGCATGACGGAACTCGCGAAGAACACCAAGATCACCCGGTCCCGGCTCTCGCACGCCATCGCACGCCTGGAGAAGAACGGCTGGGTGCGCCGCGAGGACTGCCCCTCCGACAAGCGCGGCCAGTTCGCGATCCTCACCGACGACGGGTACGAGGTGCTGCGCAGGACCGCCCCCGGCCACGTCACCGCCGTACGCCAGGCCCTCTTCGACCGGCTCACCCCGGAACAGCAGAAGTCCCTCGGCGAGATCATGGTGATCGTCGCCGAGGGACTTCAGCCGAAGGAGGCGGGCGCGGACCTGCCCTGGCTCCGCTGAGCCTCCCCGTCGTCGGTACGTCAGTGCGTCAGCACTGACGTACGTCGGTACTTCAGTGCGTCAGTGCGCGACCACCGGGATCCGCACCTCGTCCTCCACGCCCTCACCGTCGCCCGAGGCGGCCGGAGCCCCGCTCTGGGCGCCGGTGTTGATGAGGGTGAAGGCGATCGCGGCGGCGGCTGCCAGGATGCCGACGGCCCACCAGATCGCGCTGGTGTAGCCCTCGACCATGGCCTGCGCCTGGACCAGCTGCTGGGCCGCGGGAGTCCTCGCGCCCGCCGCGTGGTCCGCGATGTACGCGGTCGTGGCGGAGGCGGCGATGGTGTTCAGGAGAGCGGTGCCGATGGCGCCGCCGACCTGCTGCGAGGTGTTGACCATCGCGGAGGCGACACCGGAGTCACGCGGCTCGACACCGTGCGTGGCAAGCGACATGGCGGGCATGAACGCCGTACCCATGCCGAGACCGAGCAGCAGCTGCGCGGGCAGGATCAGACCGGCGTACGAGGTGCCGATCTCCAGCTGCGTCAGGAGCAGCATGCCGACGGCCGCGACCACGAAGCCGGGGCCCATCAGGAGCCGCGGCGCGACGCGGGTCATCAGCCGGGCGCCGATCTGCGTGGAGCCCGTGATCATGCCGACGATCATCGGCAGGAAGGCGAAGCCGGTCTTGACCGGCGAGAAGCCCTTGACGATCTGCAGGTAGTAGGTGAGGAAGAGGAACAGGCCGAACATCGCGATGATCGCGAGGCCGAGCGACAGGTAGACGCCACCGCGGTTGCGCTCGGTCAGGACGCGCAGCGGGAGCAGCGGCGACTTGACCCTGGCCTCCGTGAAGACGAACGCGGCGAGCAGGACGGCGGAGCCGACGAACATGCCGATCGTCAGGGAGTCCGACCAGCCGGCCGACTCGGCACGCGTGAAGCCGTAGACGAGGGAGACCAGACCGAGGGTCGACAGGACGACGCCGGGGATGTCGAGCGGCGAGCGGTTGCGGGCGCCGGCCGGCTCACGGATGACGAAGTAGGCGCCGAGTGCGGCGACCGCGGCGAACGGGATGTTCACGAAGAACGTCCAGCGCCAGTTCAGGTACTCGGTGAGGAAGCCGCCGAGGATGAGGCCCACGGCGCCACCGCCACCGGCGATCGCACCGTAGATGCCGAACGCCTTGGCGCGCTCCTTGGCATCGGTGAACATCACGGCGAGCAGCGAGAGGGCGGCGGGCGCGAGCAGCGCGCCGAACACACCCTGCAGGGCGCGGGCGCCCAGCATCATCGCCTCGCCGGTCGCGGCGCCGCCGAGCGCGGAGGCCGCGGCGAAGCCGACAAGGCCGGTCACAAAGGTGCGCTTGCGGCCCCAGAGGTCGGCTATGCGGCCGCCGAAGAGCAGCAGACCACCAAAGGCCAGGGCGTAGGCCGTGATGACCCACTGGCGGTTGCCGTCCGAGATGCCCAGGTCCTGCTGGGCGGAGGGCAGCGCGATGTTCACGATGGTCGCGTCGAGGACGACCATGAGCTGCGCGAGCGCGATGAATATCAGCGCTTTCCAGCGCCTGGGATCTGTTTCTGACATGGGAGTAGCCACCTAGCGATACGAGTGGTGAAAAACGACGAAAAAGCGACGCGCGCTGCGCAGGGCGAAGTCGTGCGTGGTCAGACGTGAAGTCGAGCGTGTTCAGGCGTGAGATCGAGCGTGGTCAGGCAGGACTCAGGACTGGCGGAGGTCCTCCAAGGTCGCCGCCTCACCGGGCAGCTCGGAGCGGGCCGGCGCCATCAGGCCGTCCAGGAACAGCTGCAGATGGCGGTGGACGAAACGGTCCATGTTCGGGCACGCCGTGCCGGGCAGCGGCCTCGTGAGCTGTGAGAGGGCGACCATCAGGTCCCCGACGGCGATGTCGGTGCGCAGCTGCCCGGCCGCGCGCGCCCTTTGCATGAGCCCGTCGATCACGGCTTCGAGCCGTTCACGGGCATCGACCAGATCCGGGTGATCAGGGTCGAAGGCCGCCTGGAGGATCGGGCACAGGGCGCCGATCCGCTCGTCGGCGGAGGCATGTACGAACCGGCGCAGGGCCTCGAACGAGACGCTCGCGTCGGCCTCGGCCGCCGCGATCGCCTCCTCGGCGTGCGCCGAGACGCGGTCGGTGACCATCAGGACGACCTGGTGGACCAGTTCGGAACGGTCGGCGAAGTGCCGGTAGACCGTGGCATTGCCGACGCCGGCCCGGCGGGCGACCTCGTCGAGCGGCACGTCGGGGCCGAACTCGACGAACATCTCGCGTGCGGCGGCGACGATCCGCTCCCGGTTGCGCAGGGCGTCGGCCCGCGGGCGGGGCGTGCGGCGCTGCTCAGCGGTGGCGGTTCCCACGGCGGCTCTCCTCAAGCTTGTGGTCGAGCCTCCGGACGTACGGCGGACGTACGGTCCAGGAGCCTCGGAGCCCCGGACGAAAAGTCCCGGAGCCTCGGATGGGCGATGCGGGGAATCACTCCCCGTTTCGCTCGGACACAGGTCTAAACGGGGAAGGACTCCCCGGATATTTCCGCCTCCCCGACTTTCTTCCCGTGACCCGCGTCACACCTCCGTCCGCGGAAATCCCACGATCGGTCGCACTCAGCGAGCGTCCGCGCACACACCGGAAGAGGGTGATCGAAAGGGTGCAGCCAGGACCGGCGGCTGCCGCTAGGGGAAGGCCCACGCATGCAGCAGCCGACCTGGAGGCAGATACGCGGAGCGCGACGTGGCGCGGCACTCGCCACATGCGCCGTCCTTGCCCTCACGGTCACCACATCGGCGAGCACCGGCCGTCTGATGGAGGAGTCCCCCCAGGCGGCGGGCCCTGTGTCCCTGGCCCGCGCGACGACCCTCAGCCCGTGCATGATCACCGGCACGATGGGCGTCCAGATGTCGGAGGGCGTGCCCACCTCCTCCGGCTACTCCCGCTCCACGGGCACCGTCAAAGCCCTGAACCTCATGGTCGACTTCTCCGACGCCCCCGGCGAGGGAAGCGCGCTCGACCGCCTCGCGGAGTTCTTCCCGCAGACCTCGGACTGGTTCCGCACCAGTTCCTACGGGCGCCTCGACTACCGCCCCGAGTCGCCGGTCCCGGACTGGCTGCGGATGCCCAAGAGCTTCAAGGAGTACGGGATAGAGCGCGGCGCCCCCTTCGATCCGGGCTACCGCGAACTGGTCACGGACATCGTGGCGGCCGCCGACCCTGACGTGGACTTCCGCGAGTACGACCTGGTGAACATCCTCATCACGCCGAACGCGGGCCCTTCCGCGCTCGACACCGTCCTCTCGGTGACCTTCGCGGGCAACACCGAGGCGCCCGTCGCGGACGGCGTCCCCGTCTCCAACGCGTCCTTCGTCTACAGCCGCCAGGACGACGGCTCGGGCAGCTACGGCGAGACGGGCTACCGCGTGCTCCCGCACGAGAACGGCCACGTCTTCGGCCTGCCCGACCTCTACACGCAGGACGGCGGCGGCGCGGTCGGCCACTGGGACATCATGAGCGAGGACTGGGGCGCCAACAACGACCTGCTGGCCTGGCACAAATGGAAGCTCGGCTGGATCGGCGACGACCAGATCAGCTGCGCGTCGAACTCCGGCACCACCGAGCACACGCTGAGCCCGCTGCCGGCTAACGGCGGCACCAAGCTCGCCTTCGTGCCGCTGGACTCGACGCACGGGTACGCGGTCGAGGTGCGCACCCGCGGCGGCAACGACGAGGCGATCTGCAAGCCCGGCGTCCTCATCTACCGGGTGGACGCGGAGGTCGACACGGGACGCGGCCCGATCACCGTCGCCGACTCCACGAAGGACAGCGGCGGCTGCACGCGCCAGCCGAACGTCCACGCGGAACTCTCCGACGCGACCTACGAGCCCGGCCAGACCTTCACGGACAAGAAGAAGGGCGTGCGCATCACGGTGTCCGACATCGACGCGGAGGGCCGGTACCGGGTGCACGTCACGCGCCCGTAAGAGCACGGCTTTCAGCCGCCGTTGACGGTCTCGGCGGAGCCGGCGCCGGGCACGGTCTGCTGCACCTGCCGCAGGAAGACGGCGTTGTCCGGGGTCTTGCGCAGGCGGTCGATGATCGCCTCCAGGTTGCTCTGCGCGTCCCTGCCGTGCAGGGCGCGCCGCAGCCCGCGTACGGCGGTCAACTCGTCTGCGGGCACGAGGAGTTCATCGCGACGCGTGCCGGAAGGGGTGACGTCTACGGCCGGGAAGACCCGGCGCTCGGCCATGCCGCGGTCGAGGCGGAGCTCCATGTTGCCGGTGCCCTTGAGCTCCTCGAAGTAGTAGTCGTCGGCGCGCGATCCGGTCTCCACGAGCACGGTGGCGAGCATGGTCAGGGACCCGCCCTCCTCCGCGCAACGGGCGGCGCCGAAGAGGCGCTTGGGGCCCTGGATGGCGGCGGCGTCGACACCTCCGGAGAGGGTGCGGCCGCCGCTGGAGGCCGCGTTGTTGTAGGCGCGGCACAGCCGGGTGAGGGAGTCGAAGAGCATGACGACGTCCTTGCCCTCCTCGGTGAGCCGCTTGGCGCGCTCGACGGCGAGTTCGGCTAGGGCGATGTGCTGCTTGGCGGGCCGGTCGAAGGTCGAGGCGAGCACTTCGCCCCGTACGGAACGCTTCATGTCCGTGACCTCTTCGGGCCGTTCGTCGAGCAGCACCACCATGAGGTGCACCTCGGGGTGGTTCGCGCTGACGGCTGCGGCGATCTGCTGGAGCAGGACCGTCTTGCCGGTGCGGGGCGGCGCGACGATGAGGCCGCGCTGGCCCTTGCCGACAGGGGCGACGAGATCGATGAGCCGGGTCGCGACGCTGCCGCCGCCGCTGCCCGGCGTCTCCAGGCGGAGCCGCTCGCGGGGGTGCAGCGGGGTGAGGTCGCCGAACCGGGTGCGCCTGCCCAGGGCGTCGGCGGAGTGTCCGTTGACGCGGTCGACGCGGATGAGGGTGCGGGCCTTGCCGCAGGCTCCCTCGACCAGGTCACCGGCGCGCAGGCCGAGCCTGCGGATGAGCGCGGAGGGGACGGTCACGTCGTTCGGGGTGGGAAGGCAATCGCCGGTACGGAGATGGCCGTTGGCGTTGTGACTCACGTCGAGGATGCCGGTGACGGCGACGACGGGGGTCTCGGTGGCCGCGGAGGCCGCGGGGGCGGCCGTGGTGTTGGTCTTGTTGCGGGTGATGGTTGCGGTACTCATGATGGGGTCCTTTCGCAGACATGCGAACGAGAGGCCCGGCGGGACGGTGTGTTCACGTCCCGTGCGTCGGGCGGAGAAAAGAACTGCAGCAGACGGCTTCGCGATAAGTACGGAGCTTCAGTGCTGCGGGAGCCTCGACGAGGCGGAAGAAGAGAAGATCGGCACCGGCGCCGCAGAAGGCGGCGTACACACGTGCTGTTCGCAAGGTAGCACAGCTCCCGCCCAACCAAGAGTGACCTGCATCACCCCGCCCCCACCCCCCACCGGAACTCCGATCGCATCCGACCGCACCCCGGCCTGCATCCTCACCACACCCCGCCCCGCATCTTGGCCCACACAAAGCCCCCCACCGCTATGTGTCTCCCACACATGGGATCCCCGCCCGGCGCGCCCTTACGTTTCCGGCCATGACGAGCCCCACTGCCCGCGGTGACGAGCCCGCAGGAACCGACCCCACCGGCCCCGCAGGAACCGGCCTTGCCGGGCGCACCGCTCTGGTCACCGGCGGTGCGAGCGGCATCGGCCGGGCGTGTGCCGTGGCCCTGGCGGGCGCCGGCGCCTTCGTTCACGTCGTGGATCTGCACGCCGACGCGGCCAAGGACGTCGCGGACGGGATCGACGGTGAGGCCCACGCCGTGGACCTCGCCGATCCGGCCGCGGTGGACACCCTGCCCACCCGCGTCGACATCCTCGTCAACAGCGCGGGGCTCCAGCACGTCGCCGCCATCGAGGAGTTCCCCCCGGAGCGGTTCGACCACATCCAGAAGGTCATGGTCACCGCGCCGTTCCTCCTGCTGCGCCGGACGCTGCCCCACATGTACGCCCACGGCTGGGGCCGCGTCGTGAACATCTCCAGCGTGCACGGACTGCGCGCCAGCCCTTTCAAGTCCGCGTACGTGGCCGCCAAGCACGCCCTGGAGGGCCTGAGCAAGGTCACCGCCCTGGAAGGCGCGTCCCACGGCGTCACCAGCAACTGCCTCTCCCCCGGCTACACCCGAACTCCCCTGGTCGAGGACCAGATCAGCGCCCAGGCCACCGCCCACGGCATCGCCCCCGAGCAGGTCCTCACCGACGTACTGCTGCGCCGTTCCGCCGTAAAGCGCCTGATCGAACCCGAGGAGATCGCCGCCGCGGCGCTCTGGCTCTGCGGACCCAACAGCGGCTTCGTCACCGGAGCCTCGCTGCCCCTGGACGGCGGCTGGACCGCCGCCTGACCTCCCCCCTTCGCCAACCCTTCGCCCCCAGCTCCACCCCACGTCCCGCCGAGAACACGTCCCCATCGAGAAACGGATCACGCCATGGCAGCCGCAACGCCGCGCGCCCAGGGCAAAACCCCGGGCAAGCCAGGTATCGCCCGCATCATCAGCGCCAGCCTCATCGGCACCACCATCGAGTGGTACGACTTCTTCCTCTACGGTTCAGCCGCCGCGCTCGTCTTCAACACCCTCTTCTTTCCCAACAGCGACCCCCTGGTCGGCACCCTCCTCTCCTTCCTGACCTACGCCGTCGGGTTCGCCGCCCGCCCCCTCGGCGGCGTCGTCTTCGGCCACTACGGCGACAAGATCGGCCGCAAGAAGCTGCTCGTGCTCAGCCTGATGATGATGGGCGGCGCCACCTTCGCGATGGGCCTGCTGCCCACCCACGCGACACTCGGCGTCGGCGCCCCGATCCTGCTCACGCTGCTGCGCCTGGTCCAGGGCTTCGCGCTCGGCGGCGAGTGGGGCGGCGCCGTCCTGATCGTCTCCGAGCACGGCGACGACAAGAACCGCGGCTTCTGGGCCTCCTGGCCGCAGGCGGGCGCCCCCGGCGGCAACCTCCTGGCCACCGGCGTCCTCGCGCTGCTTGCCGCGGTCCAGTCCGACGAGGCGTTCCTCGCCTGGGGCTGGCGCATCCCGTTCCTGCTCTCCGGCGTCCTGGTGATCATCGGCCTGTGGATACGGGTCTCGGTCTCGGAGTCGCCGCTCTTCCTGGAGGCACAGGCCCGCGCGGAGGCCGAGAAGGCCTCGGGGGCAGCCGCCAAGGAGGACGCCCCGGTCGTCGAGGTCTTCCGGCACAACTGGCGCGGCGTCCTCACCGCCATCGGCACCCGGCTCGGCGAGAACGTCTCGTACTACATCCTCACGGCGTTCGTCCTGGTCTACGTCACCGTGCACCTGGAACTGCCCAAGAGCACCGCCCTGAACGCCGTACTGATCGGCTCCGCCGTGCACTTCGTGACGATCCCGCTGTGGGGCGCGCTCTCGGACCGCATCGGGCGCAGGCCGGTCACCCTGATCGGCTCGGTCGGCATGGCGGTGTGGGCGTTCGCGTTCTTCGCCCTCGTCGACAGCGAGTCCTTCGCCGTGATCACCCTCGCGGTCACGGTCGGGCTGCTCTTCCACGGCGCGATGTACGGGCCGCAGGCCGCCTTCATCTCCGAGATGTTCGACACGAAGGTCCGCTACTCCGGCGCCTCGATGGGCTCGCAGCTCGCGTCCATCATCGGCGGCGCGCTCGCCCCGATCATCGCGGTCGAACTCCTCAAGGACTTCGAGTCGGCGACGCCGGTGGCTCTGTACGTCTGCGTGACCGTGGTGATCACGACGCTCACCGTGCTCGTGGCGAAGGAGACCAGGGGCCGTTCCCTCGCACAGGAGCGGCATTCCGCTCCCGAGGATTCCCCGACCACCACCGCCTCGGCGACAATCTCCACCTGAACCGCACCAGCAGCACGCGCACCCCGCTCCCGGAGGCGACCCGTCGTATGTCCAGCTCCCCAGACGCCGCCGCCCACCGGGAGCAGGCCTGTACGGTGACCGCCCTGCGCGAGCTGCTCGACCTCCTTGCCGGTGACGCCCCGGCCGAGCAGTTCGCCCGCCCCGCCGCGGCGGCCCGCGCGGCCGGGGCGGGCGGCACCGAGCTCACCGCGATCGACGAGGCGACCCAGACCGCACTGCGCGTACGCCGCACCCTCAACCAGCACCAGCGCAGGGAGGCCGAGCTCACCGCGCTCTTCGACACCGCGGGCGACCTCGCGGCGCTGCGTGACCTGGACGCGGTGCTCCGCGCCATCGTGCACCGGGCCAAGCTCCTGCTCCGTACGGACGTCGCGTACCTCTCCCTCAACGACCCGGCGGGCGGCGACACGTACATGCGCGTCACCGACGGCTCGGTCTCCGCCGCGTTCCAGAACCTGCGGCTCGGCATGGGCGAGGGGCTCGGCGGCCTCGTGGCCCAGACCGCCCGCCCGTACGCCACCGGCGACTACGAGGTCGACCCCCGTTTCCAGCACACCACCCCCATCGACAGCGCCGTACTGGAGGAGGGCCTGCACGCCATCCTCGGCGTACCGCTGCGGCAGGGCACGCACGTCATCGGTGTCCTGTACGCCGCCGACCGCACCGCCCGTGCCTTCACGCCCGACGAGGGCGCGCTGCTCTCCTCGCTCGCCGACCACGCGGCGATCGCCATCGACAGCGCACGCCGCATGGAGGAGACGCGGACCGCGCTCGTCGACCTGAACGCGGCGTCGCAGACCATCCGCGCGCACAGCGAGGCCATGCTCAGGGCCGAGGAGGCCCACGACCGCCTGACCGATCTCGTCCTGCGCGGCGGGGACTTCACGGAGGTCGCCACCGCCATCGGCGCGCTCCTGCGGGGCGGCACCCTCATCCATGACGCGGACGGCACGGAGCTGGCCCGCGTCGACGCCGACCCCCGTACGCCCCCGCTCGCCCCTTGTGCCCCGCCCCCGGCCAAGGCCGTCGCCGCCTCGCGGGCCAGCGGCCGGGCCGTTCCCCTCGACGGCACCTGGGTCTGCGCGGTCCTCGCGGGCGCGGAGCTCCTCGGCAGCATCGCGCTCACCGACCGGGCCGACCTGGGCGAGGCCGACCGCCGCCTCTTCGAACGCGCGGGGGTCGTCACCGCGCTGCTCCTGCTCCTGCGCCGCTCGGCCGCCGAGGCCGAGGACCGCGTACGGGGCGAGCTCCTGGGCGACCTGCTCTCCCTCTCCGGGACGCCGGGCCGCCTCACCGCGCGGGCCCGCCGCCTGGACGTCGATCTGGCGCTCCCGCACTCGGTGT
Source organism: Streptomyces sp. NPDC055189 (assembly GCF_053606765.1). NCBI lineage: Bacteria > Bacillati > Actinomycetota > Actinomycetes > Kitasatosporales > Streptomycetaceae > Streptomyces > Streptomyces sp. NPDC055189. The sequence continues at coordinate 86,702 of NZ_JBSGSG010000005.1, read as the reverse complement.
TCGTCGCCCACAGCGAGGCGGCGTCCCGCCGGCTGCTGCTCTCCTCCGCGGCCCGCGCCGCCCGCGCCCGTCACGGCCTTTCCGGCCTGCACCACGACCACGTGGTCCTGGTCATCCCGGCCGACGACACCGGCGCCAGGGCCCGCGCGCTCGCCGCCGAGCTCTCCCAGGCCACGGGCGCCCCGGTCACGGTGGGCGCCGCGGGCCCCGCGACCGGCCCCGAAGCCCTCTCCCGGGCCCATGCCGAGGCACTGCGCTGCCTGTCCGCCCTGCGCGCGCTCGGCCACACCGGCACGGGCGCGGACCTGCCCGACCTGGGCTTCCTCGGCGTGCTCCTGGGCGACGACACGAACCTCGACTCGTACGTACGCCGCACGCTGGGCCCGGTCCTGGACTACGACACCAAGCGAGGCACCGAACTCGTCCACACCCTGCGCGCCTACTTCGCCTGCGGAATGAGCCAGGCCAAGGCGAAGGACTCGCTCCACGTCCATGTGAACACCGTGGTCCAACGCCTGGACAGGATCGGCCACTTGCTGGGCGCCGACTGGCAGTCCCCGGAACGCTCGCTGGAGATCCAGCTCGCCCTGCGCCTGCACGCCTACACGTGGACGACGGGGACGACGGGGACGACGGGGACGACGGGGACGGGAACGACGGGGACGCCTTAGCCCACGGTGGCAACCATCGCGCCCCGCGGTGGCGACTGTCCTGCGCAACGCACACCGACTATCGCCAGGGCGGATTCGCATGAGGCACAGGTCAGAGATCTCAGAGACCGAGCAGCACGAGGGCAGGGCGAGGCACCGCAGGCGGCGCACGGGCCTGACGGTCGGCATCCCGGTGGCCATGGCGGCCGCGGCGGGTCTGACGTACGGCACGGCTTTCGGGATCTTCGGCGAGGACGCGCAGCCGAGGGCCTCGGCAGCATCCACGGCGGCCGACGTCGCCGACGTCGCCGACGGCTTCGCGTCGGTCGACGCGCTGGGCCAGAACGGCACATACGGCGGCCGAGACGGAAAGACGGTCACCGTCAAGACCCTCGCCGACCTGGAGAAATACGCGACGTCCGCAGACCCGTACGTGATCGTCGTCGCGGCGACGATCACGATGGACCCCAAGGGCAAAGAGATCAAGGTCGCGTCGGACAAGACGATCGTCGGCTCCGGCACGTCGGGCCAGATCGTCGGGGGCGGCTTCTTCCTTGGCCAGGGCGTGCACAACGTGATCATCCGGAACCTCACGATCCGGGACTCGTACGCGGGCACGTGGAACGACAAGGAGCACGACTTCGACGCCGTACAGATGGACGGCGCACACCACGTCTGGATCGACCACAACGACCTGCGGCACATGGCGGACGGCCTGATAGACAGCCGCAAGGACACCACGTTCCTGACGGTGTCCTGGAACAAACTGAGCGACAACAACAAGACGTTCGGCATCGGCTGGACCGAGAACACGACCGCCGACATCACGATCCACCACAACTGGTTCCGCGAGACGGAGCAGCGCAACCCGTCCACGGACAACGTGGCCCACGCGCACCTCTACAACAACTACTTGCAGGACGTCGCAGGCACGGACATCACGTCCTCGTACGGGAACTACTCGCGCGGAAACACGAAGATGGTCCTGGAGAACAGCTATTTCGAGGGCGTGCGAAACCCGGTCACCAAGGACAGTTCGGCCTCGATAGTGCAGCGGGGCAATGTCTTCACCGCGACGAGCGGCCGCAACGAGAGCGGCGGCACGGCGTTCGACCCGAAGAGCTTCTACGACTACACGCTCGACAAGGCCGCGGACGTCCCGTCGAAGGTGAAGGCGGGCGCGGGCCCGCGTACGACGGCGACGAGGGCCGCCGGTACCGCCGCAGCCGCCACCCTCACGGTGGCGAAGGACGGCAGCGCCCAGTACAGAACGGTCCAGTCGGCGATCGACGCGATCCCGCCGGACAACCCCTCACGGGCCACCGTCTCCATCGCACCGGGCACGTACCGCGAGCCGGTGAAGATCCCGTCGACGAAACCCCACGTCACGCTCCAGGGCACGGGCGGCAGCCGCAAGGACACGGTCATCGTGTACGACAACGCGGCGGGCACCCCGAAGCCGGACGGCTCGGGCACCTACGGCACCTCGGGCAGCGCGACGGTGGCCGCGGAGGCGGACGACTTCCAGGCCCGCAACCTGACCATCTCCAACGACTTCGACGAGAAGGCGAACCAGAACCTGTCGGGCCACCAGGCGGTGGCCCTGCGCACGGCGGCGGACAAGGCATTCCTGGACAGCGTGATCGTGGAGGGCGACCAGGACACGCTGCTCCTGGACACGGCGTCGAAGGCCAAGCTGGGCCGCGCCTACATCCGCAACTCCTACATCACAGGCAACACGGACTTCATCTTCGGCCGGGCGACGGCGGTGGTGGACCGCTCGGTGATCACCCTCAAGAAGCGCTGGGACGGCACCTCACAGGGCTACGTCACCGCACCGAGCACACCGGCCGACCGCAAGGGCTTCTTGATCACGAACTCCACGGTGAACGGCGACGTGTCGGCCCGCAGCTTCTACCTGGGCCGCAACTGGCACGCGGGCGGCGACGCGACGCTCGACCCGCAGGCCACGGTCCGCGACACCTCCCTGAGCGGGGCCGTCAAAACCACTCCGTGGACGGACATGGGCGGCTTCTCCTGGAAGGACGACCGTTTCGCGGAGTACAAGAACACGGGCGCGGGCGCGGGCTCGGCCGGCACCGACCGCCCGCAATTGACCGACGCGCAGGCAGCGGCCCAAGAGCCCGCCGACTGGCTGGGCAACTGGACCCCGACCCCCTGAAACCGCAGGCCCCCAGCACTCCCGCAACCCCACGAAGACCACGCCCCCGCCCCCATCCGCTACCCTGTCTGAAACCGCCACCCGTGGCGGAACCAGCCAGCCCCGCCTTCGTAGCTCAGGGGATAGAGCACCGCTCTCCTAAAGCGGGTGTCGCAGGTTCGAATCCTGCCGGGGGCACGGACAGCATCTGTACGGGATGCGCTGCTCGGACAAGGGCCCGCGACCTCCTTGGTCGCGGGCCCTTGTGCGTGCCCGGGTTCGGCGGTGCCGGGTAGTGCGGGCGATCTACGGTGTGTCGATGCAGCCCTCCCCGTCGCCGCGGATACCGGTGAACGAACTCCGCCCCGGCCGTCACTGGTATGCGACGGCGGCGGCGATCGCCGTCCTTCTGATCGTGCTGGGCACGGCCATCGGTGTGTACCGGTTCAAGGACGCGGCCAGCTCGGTCGATACGGACAACCAGTTCGCCGACGGCGACACCGTCACTCTGCGGCTCGACCCGGAGGACGAGAAGGCGATCTGGATCAGGGACGAAGAGTTCGGCACGTCGTCCGACCGGGCGTGCGGCATCACCGGGCCGGGCGACCCCGGACTCACCGATCCGGGAATCGACGTGTTCCTCACCCGGCACGAGACCTGGAACCCGCTCTACACCACCGACGTGCCGCGGGCGGGCGAGTACAAGGTCACCTGCACCTCCCAGGGGCAAGGGTCGTCCCGGTACGCCATCGGGGGCCCCGGAGGCTTTCTCACGTTCGGAGGCTGGCTGATGCTGGCCGTCCTTCTCCCCCTGCTCGGAATCACCGTCGGCGCCACCATCGCGCTCGTCACCGCCCTCCGCCGCAGAAACCATCGCAAGCGGCTGCTGGCCGAACGCCACGGAGCCGGTGCCGGTCCCGGCCGGCAGTGAAGCGCTCTCAGCCCTTTCGCCGCAGCGCCTCCCCCAGGATTCTGCCGATCTCCTTCACCGGGTCCGCCTCCATCATTCCCGCGTGGGAGGAGAGGATCTTGTGTTCCTCGATCGGGCCCTCCGTGTGGGCGTGCCATGCCGTGTACGTGGGGCGGTGAGGGGGCTGGTCCAGGAGGGCCGTGAAGTAGAGGAGGCCGGTTCGCACCCGGGGCGGGGTGTAGGCGCGCAGGGTCAGGCTCGTGTTGACCGAGGCCGCCCACATGCGTTCCACCTGGGGTCTCGTCATGCCGGTCATCACTCGCGCCTCCTTGCGCAGGATGCGGCCGAACTCCGTTCCCTCGTACTCGGCAGGCAGGGTGAGGTCCGTGTCGGAGCCGTCCGGTGTGACGTTCTCGAAGCGGGAGACGACCTTGCGGAGCCGTTCGCGCTCCTCGGCGGGCGGCAGTTGGTCCATCAAGTGGCTCGGACAGGAGTCGAGCAGGGCCAGGAGGGCGACCTCCTGCCCCAGTGACTCCAGGTGGGCCGCCACCGCATGGGCGATGTTGCCGCCCACCGACCAGCCCAGGAGGTGGTACGGGCCATCGGGCTGAACCGTGCGGATGCGGGCCGCGTAGTCCCTGGCCATGTCCTCAAGGGTCTTCGGGCTGCCTTCGGGGTCCGTGATGCCGCGGGCCTGCAGGCCGTGGACGGGGCGGCTCTCGCCGATGTACGGGAGCAGCCGCGCGTAGCACCAGCTCAGGCCGCCCACCGGGTGGACGCAGAAGAGGGGGGCGTCCGTGCCCTCGGTGCGGATCGGGAGCAGGACGTCCAGGGATCGGTCCGCCGCCTGCTCCGGAGTCCCCCGCAGCCTTTCCTCCACGCTCGTCGCCAGGCCCGCGACCGTCGGGGTCTCGAAGAGCGCGCGCAGGGGCAGGTCCACGCCCAGCCTGGTGCGGATGCGGGTCATCAGGCGGGCCGCCATCAGGGAATGGCCGCCCAGGGAGAAGAAGTTGGCGTCGACCCCGATCGCTTCCGGCGATGTGCTCAGGACCTCCGCGAAGAGGTCGCGGACGGCTCTCTCGTGTTCCGTACGAGGCAGGCGGGCCCGCGCGGCCTCGGTTGCCGTCGGCTCCTGCGGCGCCGGGAGCGCCTTGCGGTCGAGCTTCCCGTTGGGCGTCAGCGGCAGCTCGTCGAGGAACCGCAGCGAGGCCGGCACCGAGTGGGCGGGCAGGCGGGTGCGCAGCATCGCGAGCAAGGACTCGGCCGTGGCAGGTGACGGGAGGGGCGTGGCAGCTGAAGGGGTGGGAGCGGGGGCGCGTTCGAGGACCGCGTAGCCGACCAGGCGCTGGTCGCCGGGGGCGTAGGTGTGGACGGCCGCCGCTGCCCGGCTCACCCCGGGAAGCGCGGCCATCGCCGCCTGGATCTCCCCCAGTTCGATGCGGACCCCGCGGAGTTTGATCTGGCCGTCGGCTCTGCCGTGGAACTCGAGGCGGCCGTCGGGGGTCCAGCGCGCCAGGTCGCCGGTGCGGTACATGCGGGCGCCCGGCGTGCGGTGCGGGTCGGCGGTGAAGCGTTCCGCGGTGAGCGCGGGGCGGTTGGCGTACCCGTGGGCCAGGTCGTCGCCCCCCAGGTAGAGCTCGCCGATGACTCCCGGCGGGGTGGGCCGCAGGCGGTCGTCGAGGACGTAGACGCGGGCGTTGGGTATGGGGCGCCCGATGGGGAGCCGGGTGTCGTCGGCGCGGTCCCGCGGGCCCGTCATGTGGAACGTCGCCGTCATCGTGCACTCGGTGGGCCCGTACTGGTTGACCAGGCGCCAGTCGGAGCCGATCGACCCGGCCCTGCGCAGGTGCGAGGGCAGCAGCTCCTCGCCGCTGAGCAGGCCGAGTCGCAGCCAGGGCGAGGGCTCGACGCCGCCTTCGCGGGCCGCGTCGGCGAGCGCCGTCAGCATCGTGGGGACCAGGGCGGGCAGTACCGTCACGCGGTGCCGGACGAGGGCCGAGAGGAGGGCCGCCGGGTCCTTCGCCTCGTCGGGGCCGACCACGACCAGGCGGGCCCCCGCCGTCAGCGGGCCGAAGAAGTCACGTACGGAAGGGTCGAAGGAGGCCGACGCCAGGTTGAGGACGGTGTCGTGGTCGCCGAGGCCCGTGAAGGCGTGCAGGTAGGAGAGGTAGCCGGTCACGGCGCGGTGCGCGATGACGACGCCCTTGGGCAGGCCCGTCGAACCCGAGGTGTGGATGACGTAGGCGGGGTGGTCGGGGGTGAAGGGGGCCGGGCGGTCCTCGTCCCCCGGGTTCGTCGCCGGGAGAGCGGGTGATGCCGTGATCTCCCGGATCTCTTCACGGCTGTCGACGAGCAGTTCCGCGTCGACGTCGGCGAGGAGGAAGCGGACCCGCTCGGCGGGATAGTCGGGGTCCACCGGCAGGTAGGCGGCGCCCGCCTTCATGACGGCCAGCAGGGCGACGACCAGTTCGGCGGACCGGGGAAGGCTGACCGCGACGACCGTGCCGGGGCCCGCGCCGCGGCCGAGCAGGTCGTGGGCCAGGCGGTTGGCCCGGGCGTTGAGTGCGAAGTACGTGAGCCGCTCGTCGGCCGTGACCAGCGCGACGTGATCCGGGGTGTGCGCGGCCTGGGCTTCGAAGAGGCCGGGGACGGTCTCGTCGATCAGGTCGACCGTGGTGTCGTTCCACTCCTCGAGGACGCGGTGGCGTTCCTCGGGAGTGAGGAGTTCGACGTCGCCCACGCGTACGGCGGGATCGACCGCCGCCGCTTCCAGGACGCGGACCAGGCGCTCGCCGATGCGATCCGCCGTCTCCTGGTCGAACAAGTCCCGCGCGTACTCGGTGGTGCCGTGCAGTCCGCCGTCCGCCGCCTCCCTGACGGCGAAGGACAGGTCGAACTTGGCGGTGGTGAGGTCGGTCTCCTCCGGCCGGGCGGTGATCGCCGGGAGGTCGAGTCCGGCCGCTGCGTTGTTCTGGAAGTTCAGGACGACCTGGAAGAGCGGGTGGCGGGCCATGGAGCGCTCGGGGTTGAGGAGTTCGACGAGGCGCTCGAAGGGGACGTCCTGGTGGGCGTAGGCGCGCAGGTCGGTCTCCCGTACCCGGGCGATCAGTTCGCGGAAGGTGGGGTCGCCCGACACGTCGGTGCGCAGGACGAGGGTGTTGACGAAGAAGCCGACGAGGTCGTCGAGCGCTTCGTCGGTGCGGCCCGCCACGGGCGCACCGATCGGGATGTCGTTCCCGGCACCGAGGCGGGAGAGCAGAGCGGCGAGGGCGGCCTGCACCACCATGAACAGGCTGGCGCCCTCCTCGTGCGCGAGGCGGGCCAGGCTCCGGTGCAGTTCCGGGGTGACGTGCCACCGGGACACGGCGCCGCGGTGGCCGGCCACCGCGGGCCGGGGGCGGTCGGCGGGGAGGGCCAGCTCGGCGGGGGCGCCGGCCAGTTCCGTTCGCCAGTAGTCGAGTTGCCCGGCGAAGAGGCTGTCCTCGTCGTGTTCGTCACCGAGGAGTTCGTGCTGCCACAGGGTGTAGTCGGCGTACTGCACGGGCAGCGGGGGCCATTCGGGCTTCCGGCCCGCCAGGCGTTCGCGGTACGCGGCGGACAGGTCCCGGCCGAGCGGGGCGAGGGACCATCCGTCGGCCGCGATGTGGTGCAGCACCAGGAGGAGTACGTGCTCATCGGGCCCGACGGTGAACAGGGCCGCCCGCAGCGGGAGTTCGCGGGCGAGGTCGAAGGGGCGGCTGCGGAACTCGGACATCAGGACGTCGAGGGGGCGGCCCGCCGGGTCGACGACTTCCAGCAGCGTTCCGGCGGCCGCCCCCGGCGCGAGCACCCGCTGCCTCGGCTCCCCCGCACTGGAGGCGAAAACCGTCCGCAGACTCTCGTGCCGGTCGACGACGTCCCCGAGCGCGGTGGCCAGCGCTTCCTCGTCCAGCGCCCCTGCGCCGGGCGCTCCCCCGTCCACCCCCCCGGTCAGCCGTAGCGCCGCGGAGATCGTGTACGCGCTGCCCGTGCCGCCCATCTCACCGAGGAACCACAGGCGGCGCTGCGCGTGCGACGGCGGGAGCACCGCCGGGCGTTCGCGGCGCAGGAGGGGCGGCCGGCCCGTGCCCGCCTCCGTGACACGGCGGGCGAGCCCCGCCGCGGTGCGCTCCTCGAAGACGGCGCGCAGCGGCAGTTCCGCGCCCAGGGCCGTGCGGACCCGGCTGACCAGCCGGGTGGCGAGCAGGGAGTGCCCTCCGAGGTCGAAGAAGTCGTCGTCGGGACCCGCGTGCGGGATGCCGAGGACTTCGGCGATCAGTGCGCACAGCGCCGACTCCTGCGGGGTGCGGGGCGCACTCGCTTCCCCGGCGGGCAGCGCCGGGCCGGGGGCGGGCAGGGCCTTGCGGTCGAGCTTGCCGTTCGGGGTCAGGGGCAGGGCGTCGAGCAGCACCAGGGCGGAGGGGACCATGTACTCGGGCAGGGTCCCCGCCAATTCCCCTAGGAGTTCGCGCGGTTGGAGTACCGCTCCGGGTTCTGGCACGACGTACCCCGTGAGGCGCTGGTCGCCCGGCCGGTCCTCGCGTACCGTCACCGCCGCCTGCGCGACCCCCTTCGTGTCCGTCAGCGCCGCCTGGATCTCGCCCGGTTCGATGCGCAGGCCGCGGATCTTCACCTGGTCGTCCGCGCGGCCCAGGTAGTGCAGGCTGCCCTCGGGCGACCAGCACGCCAGGTCCCCGGTGCGGTACATGCGGGTGCCCGGCGGTCCGTAGGGGTCTGCGACGAAGCGCTCCGCGGTGAGGGCGGCGCGGCCCAGGTAGCCGCGGGCCAGCTGCACGCCCGACACGTACAACTCGCCCCGCACACCGCGCGGTACGGTCCGCAGCGAGGCGTCCAGGACGCAGACGCCGGTGCGGTGGACGGGCCGGCCGATGGGTACGACCGGGTCGCCGGGGCGGCATTTCCAGTACGTCACGTCGACGGACGCCTCGGTCGGCCCGTACAGGTTGTGCAGCTCGGTGCCCGGCAGGGTCTCGAAGAAGGTGTCCTGCGCGGCGGGCGGCAGTGCCTCACCCGAGCACACCACGCGGCGCAGAGACGTGCAGTTCCCCGCGCCGGGGGCACGCAGGAAGACCTCCAGCATCGACGGCACGAAGTGCGCCGTCGTGACGGACTCGGCCTGGATGAGGCCGGTCAGGTAGTCGGGGTCGCGGTGCCCATCCGGTTCGGCGACGACCATGGTGGCCCCTTCGTTGAGGGTCCACAGCAGCTCCCAGACGGAGACGTCGAAGCCTGCCGGGGTCTTGTGCAGAACCCGGTCGTCGGGGGCCAGCCGGTAGGTGTCCTGCATCCAGGCCAGCCGGTTCACGATGCCTTCGTGGGGCACCACGACCGCCTTGGGGCGACCCGTCGAGCCGGAGGTGTACATCACGTACGCGGGGTGGGCGGCGCGGAGCGCGGGCCGCACCGGATTCGCCGGCGCGCCGGGCCCGGTGCGCGGCAGGGTCGTCTCGTCGAGGACGTGTGCCGCCCCGGCGTCGCGCAGCATGTACGCGACCCGTTCCGCCGGCAGTCCCGGATCCACCGGCAGATAGGCGGCGCCCGCCTTCAGCACTCCGAGGATCGCGATGACCAGGTCGGCCGAGCGCGGCAGCCGTACGGCGACGATCGACTCGGGGCCGGTGCCGCGGGCCGCCAGGTCGTGCGCCACCCGGTTCGCCGCGGCGTTCAACTCGGCGTAGGACCAGTGGATTTCGCCGCACACCAGTGCCACGGCGTCGGCCGCGCGGGCGGCCCGTGCCTCGAACAGGTCCGGAAGCGTCGCCGCCGTCCGCTGGTCGCGGTTCGGGGCGCCGGGCAGTGAGGGCATCGGTCGGGTCACCTTCGTGTCTAGGCGGGGGATGTACGGCGCGGGGGTGCGCCGAGGGGGGAAGGTGATGCTGCAGGGGGAAGGCGGAAAAGCGGTGCGGGTGGGGCCAGTTGAGGGATGAAGCAGGACGGGGCGGCGGCGCGCGCCGGGGGGACAGCACGCCGCCGCCCCGTCGTCTCGTGGGTCAGCTGCCGCTGTGGGCGGCAACCGGCTCGCGGGACGTCTCCTCGTGCGCCGCGTCGCCCTCGTGGGGCAGCGGCCGCGGGGAGTCCGTCGACACGGAGCGCGGGGTCTTGCCCCACGCCCGGTCGCCGAGGAGGGCCAGGGCGGACGGCAGCAGCACGCCGCGCACCACCGTGGCGTCGAGAGCGATGGCCACGGCCATGCCGACGCCGAGCATCTTGTAGTCGATGCCGGAGAGCGTCGCGAAGAGCGCGAATACGGCGATCATGATGACGGCGGCGCTGGTGACGACCCCGGCGCTGCCGCCGATGCCCTTGATGACGGAGTCATGGGCGCTCTCGCCGCGCTGCCACAGTTCGCGGGTCCTGCTGAGGATGAAGACGTGGTAGTCCATGCTCAGGCCGAAGAGGATCACGAACATGAACAGCGGCAGCCAGCTGACGACACCGCCGTACGACTCGAAGCCGAGCAGCCCGGCGAGTCCGCCCTCCTGGAATCCGAGCACCACGACACCGTAAGCGGCGCCCACGGAAAGGACGTTGAGCAGTACGGAGGCGACGGCGACCAGCGGGGAGCGGAACGTGAGGGTGAGGACGATGAACGCGAAGGCGAGGACGAAGCCGATCACCCAGGGGGCGCGGCCCTCCAGGACGGTCGCGAAGTCGTGCTGGGCGGCGGTCTCGCCGGTCACCGCGTAGCTGATTGAGTCCGCCCGCTCGAAGGCCTCGGGCAGGAGCTCGGTGCGCAGGGTCTTCAGCGCGTCGACGGACGCCTGGTCGGTGCCCTTGCCCGCGAGGGGGACCTTCACGACGAGTACGTCGCCGACCTTCTGCGTACTGATCGGCTCGCCGATGACTCCCTTGCCTGCTGCCGCGACCCGGCGCAGCCCGGCGACCGCCTCGTCGGCAGCGCCGTCCGTGGCGCCCTTGCCGGAGACCACGACCTGCGCCGGGGAGGGGCCGCCGGGGAAGGCCTCCTGGACGCGCACGGCGGCGTCGACGGCAGGGATGGAGCGGGGCAGCGCGTTGAGCTGGCCGGGGTCGGCGAGCTTCATGCCGAGGGCGGGTGCGGCGAGCAGCGCGAGCAGCAGGGCGGCCCCGCCACCGAGGAGCAGCGGGCGGCGTACGACCCCGCGGGCCACGGCCGTCCAGGTCCTCGATTCGGTGGCGGTGGTGCGGCGGCGGCCGAGCACCGGCAGGCGCAGCGCGTCGACGCGGTGGCCGAGGAGGGCGAGCAGGGCGGGCAGTGCGGTGAGGGAGCCGACGACGGAGAGGCCGACGACGAGGACGGTGCCGACGGCCATGCCGTTGAAGATGTCGATGCCGGTGAGGAACAGGCCGCCGACGGAGAGCATCACGGTGAGGCCGGAGACGACCACGACGTGGCCCGAGGTGCGGGCGGCCGTGTCGAGCGACTCGGCGGCGGAGCTGCCCGCGGCGCGCTCTTCACGGGCCCTGCGCAGGTAGAAGAGGGAGTAGTCGACGCCGACGGCCATGCCGATGAGCAGGACGACGGAGGACACGGTGCTGTTGGCGGGGATCACGGTGCCCGCCACCGCGAGCAGGCCGAGCGCGGCGAGCACGGCGCTCGCCGAGAGCAGCACCGGGATTCCGGCGGCGACCAGCGAGCCGAAGACGACGAGCAGGATGATCAGGGTCAGCGGCAGTGAGCCCAGCTCGGCGCGCTGGAGGTCGGCCTCCGCGGCCTCGTCGACGGCGGTCTCCAGGGTGGCGTCACCGGCCTGCACGACGCGTACGTCCGGGTGCTTGCCCGCGGTCTCAGTGACGGCCTCGGTGATGGCGTCGTAGTGCTCGGCGTACTTGTTCCCGGCGTCGGCGAGCGTGAAGGTGACGAGGCCGGAGCGGCCGTCCTCGGAGACCAGTTCCCGGGCGGCTTCGGCGCCGTCCAGCGGGGACGTGAGGTCCTCGACGGCTCCGTCGGTGGCGCGCAGGGCGGCGACGACGTCGGCGGTGGCACGGCGCAGGGCCGGGTCGTCCGCGTAACGGGGCCCCGACTTGGGGTCCTTGGGCTGGATGAGGACGTTCTCGCGGTACGGCTGCACCACGTCCTGCTCGTTGATGATCTTCTGGGCCCGGCCGGACTCGCCGGCCCCTGTGGTCTTCGCCCCGTCGCCCGCGGTGCCGCCGAGCAGGACGGCGAGCACGACGAGGAGCAGCCACCCGCCCAGGGTCCGCTTGGGGTGACGGACCGCGAATCCGGCGACCCGTGCCGTGAGCGGTGGTGTGGGGGGAGCGGTCGTTGCCATGAGTGGGTCTCCAGGGACGGGAACAGGTCGGGGCGTGCGGGTCGCCGGAGGCAAGAGGCGCCCGGAAGGCGAGCCTTCCGGGCGCCTCTATATTTCTCCGATATCGGCAGGCCTCAGCGGTCAGCGGACCAGCTGGGCGGGGAGCTTCGCGGAGAACGACGGCCGCGCGAAGACCTGGTCGTAGCTGCCGCTCACGTACAGCGCGCCGTCCTTGTCGGCCACCAGACGCTTGACGGTCGGGTTCTTGTACCAGGAGTCAAGGGCGATCGGGCCGGGCACGTTCTCCCACGCCTGGCCGTTCCAGCGGGCGATGCCGGAGGACTTGTAGCCGTTCACGTTCAGGCCGGCGTACAGCGTGCCCTTGGCGTACGTGAGGTCGGAGACCGATTCGGCTCCCTCGAGCGTCACGTCGGCGCTTTTCCAGGCGCTGCCGTTCCAGTGCAGGGCCTTGCTGCCCGACCTCGCCCACCTGCCGGTCGCCGCCCACATGTCGGAGGGCCCGGTGCCCGCGATCTCGCCCAGCGCGGGGGTGCCCGCCGGGGTGGCGACCTCCTTCCAGGACGAGCCGTCGAACCGCACGACGTAGCCGCGGCAGTCCTTCTCCTCGGTGTCCGTGCAGGTGCGCCCGGCCGCCCAGATGTCCTTGGCGGAGTTCACGTGCAGGGCGGAGAGTTCGGTGGCGCCCGCCCCCGTCTGCGGCAGCTTCGTGATCTTCCACGCGGCGCCGTCCCAGTGGCCGACGGTGGCCGGACGGGCACCCGTCAGGTCGTCGTCGGTGGTGCCGACCGCCCACACGTCGTTGGCCGCCAGGGCCTTGACGTCACGGAAGGAGACGGTCTTGTCGGCGGGGGCGCGGTCCTGCCATGCGGTGCCGTTCCAGTGCTTGACGACCATCCGCTGCTGGTAGGGGTCGCCCATGACCCAGAAGTCGTTGACGGAGGTGGTCGCCCAGACTCCGTCGTCGTGCAGGCCCTGCGCCTTGGGCAGTTCCTTCCACGTGGTGCCGGTGCGCAGGAAGTACTTGTCGATCTCGCCGTCACCGGAGCCGACGCCGTAGGTGCCCTTGGCGAACGCGGTGTCCCCGGAGACCGGCAGGAAGTCGTACACGGGGTACTTGGTGGAACCGACGGAGGGGTCGGTGATGTTCTGCCAGCCGTTCACGGCGTCGGCCGCACTCGCGGTCCCCGCGGTGAGCGCGAGAGCCGAGCCCGCGGCGGTGAGCAGCAGAACCGCCTGGTAGGCGCGGCGTCTGGTCTGTGTACCGATGGTCACTTGTCCTCCGTTGAAGGGGTTGTCTCTCCGGCGACGCGCGCGGCTGAGCCGAGCTTGTCGACGGCCTGGTAGTACGTCCACGCCGTGGCGTCACAGGCGGTGCGCCTGGCCCCGGTGTAGGTGGCGCAGACCCGCTTGAGATCGGCGTGGAAGGCGTTGTCGATACGGGCCTTGTTCGCGGCGAAGGAGCCGGCCGCCTTGTGGTTGCGGTAGCCGAAGTCGTGTCGCGCGCAGGCGGTCTGGAACGGGAAGCCGAAGGGGTTGTCCGGCGAGGTCGTGCAGTAGTCGGTGGACCAGTCGAAGCCGTAGGCCGCCCAGTCGCCCTGGTGGGCGCGGGCGTCGGTCCAGTCGCCGTACGAGGCGGCGCTCGTCTGCGTCCACCGGCTGAGGACTTGCGGCTTGTCCGCGGGCGCGGCGTTGGCCTGGCCCGGCAGCGCGATCACGGCGGCCAGGGTCGCGGCCGTGACGGCGAGGTGGACGGCGAAGCGGCGACGCAGCACGGGAGCTCCTCGGGAGTCGGGCCCGCCGAGCCGTTGCCGGCGGGGCGGGCCCACTCTCCCGAAGGGGGATATACGGCTTCTATATCGACTTGACCGGGCTACGCGGAGGCGTAGCCGCCCCACTCGGCGAGGAGTTGGTGGCGCTCAGCGGCCGTGAGGATGTCGAGCGCCGCGGTCTGCTGTTCCCGGTCGTCCGCCACGGCCTCCAGGAGCCGGGTCAGACGGTCGAGGTACTGCTGCGCCTCGTCCGCCGAGAACGCGTCGGGGCGGTAGGAGAGCCGCAGGGTGAGCCGCGGTCCGGGGATGACCGAGAGGGACAGCGGGTAGTGCGTGGCGTCGACGCCTTCGAGCCCGGCGAGACGCAGCCCGGGAGCCGGGTCGTGCCAGCCGGTGGCGTCCAGCGGATAGCTCTCGAAGACCATGGAGGTGTCGAAGAGCGTGCCGCGGCCCGCGAGTTGCTGGATCTCGGTGAGGCCGATGCCGTGGTGTTCGAGCAGCCCCGCCTGCTCGTCCTGGACGCGGGCGAGCAGCTCCCGTACGGGTTCGTCGGCGCGCAGCCGTACGCGTACGGGCAGCGTGTTGATGAACATGCCGACCATCCGCTCGACGCCCGCGAGCTCCGGCGGGCGCCCCGAGACGGTCGCGCCGAACACCACGTCGTCCGCGCCCGTCATCCGGGCGAGCAGCACACCCCAGGCGGTCTGCAGGACGGTGTTGAGGGTGACCGCGCTGTCGCGTGCCGCATCGGCAAGGCGCTGGGAAAGGTCCTCGGAAAGATCGGACTTGAGGAGTTCGGGCAGGACGGGCGGCCGTCCCGCGAGCTGGGGCGCGAGGAGCGAGGGCCCGGCGATGCCGTCGAGCGCGGACGCCCAGCCGCGGTGAGCGGTGAGCCGGTCCCGGCCGGCGAGCCAGGCCAGATAGTCGCGGTACGGGGTGACGCGGGGCAGGTCGGTGCCGGTACCCGCGATCTCGCCCGCGTACAGCTCGAAGAGCTCGCCGATCAGGACCGGCAGCGACCAGCCGTCCCACAGGATGTGGTGGTTGGTGAGCAGCAGCCGGTGCCGGTCGCCGCCGAAGCGGACGAGGAGCAGCCGCAGCAGCGGAGGCCGCCGCAGATCGAACCTGCGGCCCCGCTCCTCGTCGGCGAGCCGCGCCGCCTCCGCCAGGGCCTCGTCGTCCGCGAGGTGCGACACGTCGGCCTCGGACCAGGGAAGTTCGGCCGTGCGGTGGATAACCTGCACGGGCCGGTCGAGTCCCTCGTGGCGGAAGCCGGCCCGCAGGTTCGCGTGCCGGGCCAGGAGCCGCTCCCCCGCCGCACGCAGCACCGCGCCGTCCAGGTGCCCCTCGAAGTCGAACTTCAGCTGGGCGGTGTAGACGTCCGTGCCCTCGGTGTCGAGCAGGGCGTGGTAGTGCAGGCCCTCCTGGAGCGGTGACAGCGGCAGGACGTCCTCGAACTCGGGGGTGGTGCTCTCGATGAGGTCGATGCCGGCCTGGTCCAGACCGACGAGCGGCAGGTCGGACGGCGTGTGCCCGCCCGCATCCGGCAAGGCGGCGTGGACCGCGATGCCACGCAGCGCCTGTGCCCAGAGATCGGCGAACCGGCGCACCTCGATCTCGTCGAGCACGCCGCCCGCGAAGGACACGGAGGCTTCGAGGACGGTGCCCTCGTCGCCGTCGAGAGCCGCGGCGTTGATCTCCAGGGCGTGCGCGAGAGGCAGGCCCGCGTCGGCACCGCCCATCAGGCCGGTGCCCGGTACGGCTGCCCAGGCGGTGGTCTCCTGACTCTCTGATCCACCCGTGCCGATGCGGCCCAGGTAGTTGAAGGCGATCTGCGGGCTTCCCAGCGCACGGAGTTCGACGGAGGTGTCCGGGTTGAGGTGGCGCAGCATCCCGTAGCCGAGCCCGTGGTCCGGCACCTGCCGCAGCTGTTCCTTGACCAGCTTCACCGCACGGCCCGCGACCGCACCACCGGCACAGACCTCGTCCCACTCGGCCTCACCCGCGTCCAGCCGCACGGGATGAATGCTCGTGAACCAGCCCACCGTCCGCGACACATCCGTCTCGGCCCCCGGCAGCTCCTCACGCCCGTGCCCTTCCAGATCCACCAGCAGACCACCGGAATGCCCGCGCCCCCGCAGCACGTCCCAACGCCGCACGGCCAACGACAGGGCCGCGAGCAGGACGTCGTCGACTCCGCCGCGGAAGGCGGCCGGAGCCCTGCCGAGCAGCGGCTCGGTGACGTCTGCGGGGAGGCTGACGTGCAGGGTGCGGGCGGTGGCCACGGTGTCGGCGGTGCGGTCCAGGGCGCGGGAACCCACGCAGGGTTCCTCTGCCTTCAACATCGCTCGCCAGTACGGGAGTTCCGCGGATCGCCGGTCACTCTTCGCCTCGTCGGCGAGGAGTGCGGACCAGCGGCGGAAGGACGTACCGACGGGTTCGAGCTCCACCGGACGACCGGCGGACACGGCCTCCCAGGCAGCGGCCAGATCCGGCAGCAGGATCCGCCAGGACACACCGTCGACCACCAGGTGATGCAGCACGAGCAGCAGCTGACCGGGCACATCACGCCCCGCGTCGAACCACACCGCACGCACCATCCGCCCCCGCGAAGGCGCAAGCTCCGACTGAGCGACCCGCCCTCCCGAAGCAACCGCCTCCGCCAACGCCTCCCCGTCCAGCCCCCGCACATCCACCCGCGAAAGCACCGAGGCCGCATCCACGGCACCGCGCTCCCGCACCTCCAACCCCCAGGCACCATCAGCACCCTCGGCACCCTCGGACACCGAAAGCCGCAACACGTCATGGTGATCGAGCACCGCACCCAACGCACCCGCCAACGACTCCGCAGAAGCCGCCGCGGGCACGCTCACGAGCATCGACTGGTGGAAGCCGGCCACCGGTCCGCCGTGCTCGGCCAGGCCCGCCACGACCGGGGTCGCGGGGAGTGCGCCGATGCCGGATCCCGCCGGTTCGGCCGCACTTCCGGACGCCGATGCGGCCTCGCGGGCGATCGGGGCCAGTGCGGCGACCGAACGGTGTGCGAAGACCTCGCGCGGCGTGAAGTGCAGCCCCTCGCGGCGGGCGCGGGAGACCAACTGGATCGCCATGATGCTGTCGCCGCCACGGTCGAAGAACGAGTCGTCGACACCGACCTGTTCGAGGCCGAGTACCTCGGCGAACACCTGGCACAGGACTTCCTCGCGCGCGGTGCGCGCGGCGCGTCCGGTGGAGGGTGCCGTCGAGTAGTCGGGGGCGGGCAGCGCGCGCTTGTCGACCTTGCCGTTGCCGGTCAGCGGCAGTACGTCCAGGGCGACCACGGCGGACGGAACCATGAAGTCGGGGAGCTCGCCGCCCGCGAAGGCGGTCAGCTCCGCCGGGTCCGCGACCGTGTCGGCGGCAGGCACGACGTACGCCACCAGACGCTTGTCACCGGGCCGGTCCTCGCGGACGACGACCACGACCTGGTCGACGGCCGTGTGCCGGGCCAGGACCGCCTCGATCTCGCCGAGTTCGATGCGGAACCCGCGCACCTTGACCTGCTGGTCGGCGCGGCCGATGTATTCGAGGTGCCCGTCGGCGTTCCACCGCACCAGGTCGCCCGTGCGGTACATGCGCCCGCCCGGCTCCGCGAACGGACAGGCGACGAAACGCTCCGACGACAGCCCTGGACGTCCCCAGTAGCCGCGCGCGAGACCGGCACCCGCGACGTACAGCTCACCGACGACACCGGGCGCGCACAGGCCGAGCGCGGCATCCAGGACGTACACCTTCAGGTCGGGGATGGCGGGACCGATGACGCTGCCGGTGCTGCGTGCCGCGCTCTCGCGGTCCAGGGAGACATAGGTGACGTGCACCGTCGTCTCGGTGATGCCGTACATGTTGACCAGCGTGGGCGCGTCATCGGCATGCCGTTCGTACCAGGCGTCGAGCTGGCCCGGGTCGAGCGCCTCACCGCCGAAGATGACATAGCGCAGGGCGAGCCGCTCCCCCGCCTCGGGGTTCTCCTTGTCGGCACGCATCAGCTGGTAGAAGGCGGACGGCGTCTGGTTGAGGACCGTGACGCGCTCGTCGGCGAGGAGACCGAGGAACTCCTCGGGCGAACGGGAGACCGTGTACGGCACGACGACAAGGCGGCCCCCGTACAGGAGCGGGCCCCACAGCTCCCACACCGAGAAGTCGAAGGCGGAGGAGTGGAAGAGCGTCCACACGTCGTCGCCGGTGAAGCCGAACCACTGGTCGGTCTCCGACATCAGCCTCAGCACGTTGTGGTGCGGGATGACGACGCCCTTGGGGCGGCCCGTGGAGCCCGACGTGTAGATGACGTACGCCGGGTGCGCGGGGTCCAGCGGTGCCGTGCGGTCGGCGTCCGTGGGGTCGGTGGCCGGGGCGGCGGCGACGCGGGCGGCGGTCGCCGGGTCGTCGAGGGCGATGCGGGGCGCGTCGCCCGGCAGGTGCGCGGCGTGCTCGCCGGTGGTCAGGACGCAGGCGGGGCGTGCGTCCTGGACCATGTAGGCGAGG
This sequence comes from Streptomyces sp. NPDC055189, assembly GCF_053606765.1. Lineage (NCBI taxonomy): Bacteria > Bacillati > Actinomycetota > Actinomycetes > Kitasatosporales > Streptomycetaceae > Streptomyces > Streptomyces sp. NPDC055189. The sequence continues at coordinate 68,397 of NZ_JBSGSG010000005.1, read as the reverse complement.
CGTTCCGCGGGGTAGTGCGGGTCGACGGGCACATACGCCGCGCCGGCCTTGAGCACGGCGAGCACGGCGACGACGAGTTCGTCGGTGCGGGGCAGCGCGAGCGCCACGAACGACTCGGGGCCGATGCCCTGTCCGATGAGGTGGTGGGCGAGGCGGTTGGCGCGTTCGTTCAGCTCGGCGTAACCGCAGTGCTTTCCCTCGTACGTCAGGGCCGGCGCGTCCGGAGTGCGGTGCGCCTGCGTCTGGAAGAGGTCGGGCAGGGTGCCTTCGGGCGGTGTGCCCGGGGTGCCGTTCCACTCGGTGAGGAGGGTGTGCCGCTCGTCGGGCGTGAGGATGTCGAGGCCGTCGACCGACCGGCCGGGGTCGGCGCACATGCCCTCCAGGAGGAGGACGAGCCGGTCGAGGCAGCGGGCGGCGTCCGTGCCGGTGAAGGCGTCCGTGCGGTAGGACAGGCGCAGCGAGAGCGTCGGGCCCGGTATCGCGGCGAGGGCGAGCGGGTAGTGCGTGGCGTCGACGCCGCTGACGTCGGTCAGGCGCAGGCCGGGGGCGGGTGACTCCCAGGACGTCGGGTCGAGCGGGTAGCTCTCGAAGACCGTTGAGGTGTCGAACAGGGCTCCGCCACCGGCGAGTTGCTGGATGTCGGGCAGCGCGAGGTGGTGGTGTTCGAGGAGCTGGGCCTGCTCGTCCTGGACGCGCGAGAGGAGTTCGGCGACGGTCTCGCCGCGCCGCAGCCGTACGCGTACGGGCAGCGTGTTGATGAACATGCCGACCATCCGCTCGACGCCCGCGAGCTCCGGCGGGCGCCCCGAGACGGTCGCACCGAACACCACGTCGTCCTTGCCGGTCGTCCGGGCGAGCAGCACGCCCCAGGCCGCCTGGATCACGGTGTTGGGGGTGACCGAACCCGAGCGGGCCAGCGCGGTCAGCCTCTCCGAGAGCTCCGCGGGCAGCTCCGTCGTGATCTGCTCGGGGAGGTCGGCCGCGCGGTCGGCGACGTCGGGGGCGACGAGGGTGGGCCCTTCGAGGGAGTCGAGGGCACCGGCCCAGGCCTTCTTCGCCACGTCCTTGTCCTGGGCGGCGAGCCAGGTCAGGTAGTCGCGGTACGGGGTGACGCGGGGCAGGTCGGTGCCGGTACCCGCGATCTCGCCCGCGTACAGCTCGAAGAGCTCGCCGATCAGGACGGGCAGCGACCAGCCGTCCCACAGGATGTGGTGGTTGGTGAGCAGCAGCCGGTGCCGGTCGCCGCCGAGGCGGACGAGGAGCAGCCGCAGCAGCGGGGGCCGCCGCAGGTCGAACGGCCGGCTCCGCTCCTCGTCGGCGAGGCGGGCGGCCTCCGCCTCGGTCTCCGCGTCGCCGAGTCCGGACAGGTCCGCCTCCGCCCAGGGCAGCGCGACCTTGCGGTGCACGACCTGTACGGGCCGCTTGACCCCTTCGTGCCTGAAGCCGGCGCGCAGGTTGGCGTGGCGGGCCAGGAGCCGCTGCCCGGCCTCGCGGAGCACCGCCGCGTCCAGCGGTCCCTCCAAGTCGAACCCGATCTGGGCGGTGTAGACGTCGACCGCTCCGTCGTCCAGGAGGGCATGGAACAGGAGGCCCTCCTGGAGCGGTGACAGCGGGAGGACGTCTTCGATCCTGGACTGTTTCTTCTTGGCCTGCGACTGCGTACTCATGTGATCCCCGAATCCCCTGATGGCTCTCGACTAGCTCTCGATGTCTTCCATGTCGAGGTCGTCCTCGAAGTCGTCGAACTCGCTCTCCAGCGCCTCGATCTCCTCCTGGCTGAGGGCGACCAGCGGCAGGTCGGACGGCGTGAACCCGCCCCCGTCCTCCTGCGCGGCGTGGGCGGAAAGGCCCCGCAGCGCCGCGAACCACAGCTCGGCGAGCTCCCGCACCGCGTCGTCGGTGAGGATGCCGTCGGCCCAGGACCAGGTGGCTTCCAGCTCGGGGCCGGTCGGCAGGTCGTGGGTGAGCGCGTTCACGGACAGGGCGTGGTCGAGCGGCATGGCCGGGTCGGCGCCGCCGCCGAGTGCGTCCCGCTGCGGCAGCACGGCCCAGTCGACGGGCTCTCCCGTGCCGATGCGGCCCAGGTAGTTGAAGGCGATCTGCGGGCTTCCCAGCGCACGGAGTTCGACGGCGGTGTCCGGGTTGAGGTGGCGCAGCATCCCGTAGCCGAGCCCGTGGTCCGGCACCTGCCGCAGCTGTTCCTTGACCAGCTTCACCGCACGGCCCGCGACCGCACCACCGGCACAGACCTCGTCCCACTCGGCCTCACCCGCGTCCAGCCGCACGGGATGAATGCTCGTGAACCAGCCCACCGTCCGCGACACATCCGTCTCGGCCCCCGGCAGCTCCTCACGCCCGTGCCCTTCCAGATCCACCAGCAGACCACCGGAATGCCCGCGCCCCCGCAGCACGTCCCAACGCCGCACGGCCAACGACAGGGCCGCGAGCAGGACGTCGTTCACCCCGCCGTGGAAGGCGGCGGGCACCTGGGTGAGCAGAGGTTCGGTGAGGTCGGCGGGGAGCCGCAGACGCAGATGGCGCGCGCTTGCGGCCATGTCGACGGCGGGGTCGAGCGGGCGTGCCCCGATGAGGGGCTCCCCTGTGCTCAGCACCTCTCGCCAGTAGGGAAGTTCGGTGGCCCTGGAGCCACCGGCCGCGTCCTCCGCGAGGAGCGTGGCCCAGCGGCGGAAGGACGTACCGACGGGTTCGAGCTCCACCGGACGACCGGCGGACACGGCCTCCCAGGCAGCGGCCAGATCCGGCAGCAGGATCCGCCACGAGACACCGTCGACCACCAGGTGATGCAGCACGAGCAGCAGCTGACCGGGCACATCACGCCCCGCGTCGAACCACACCGCACGCACCATCCGCCCCCGCGAAGGCGCAAGCTCCGACTGAGCGACCCGCCCTCCCGAAGCAACCGCCTCCGCCAACGCCTCCCCGTCCAGCCCCCGCACATCCACCCGCGAAAGCACCGAGGCCGCATCCACGGCACCGCGCTCCCGCACCTCCAACCCCCAGGCACCATCAGCACCCTCGGACACCGAAAGCCGCAGCACGTCATGGTGATCGACCACCGCACCCAGCGCACCCGCCAACGACTCGACCGAAGCCCCCGCCGGCACCCGTACCAGGACCGACTGGTTGAAGCTGTCGAAGCTGCCGCCCTGTGCGGCGAGCCCGGCGATGATCGGGGTGAGCGGGACCTCGCCCACGCCGAACCCGGCCGGTTCGGCGACGCCCCTGGCGCCACCCTCGTCGACGTTCCCGGCGACCGCCGCGAGCGACTCCGGGGTCTGATGACCGAAGACGTCGCGCGGTGTGAAGTGCAGTCCCTCGCGGCGGGCGCGGGAGACCAACTGGATCGCCATGATGCTGTCGCCGCCACGGTCGAAGAACGAGTCGTCGGCGCCGACCTCGTCGAGTCCGAGCACGTCGGCGAAGAGTCCGCACAGGGTCTCCTCGCGCGGGGTGCGCGGCGCGCGGCCGGCGGACGCGGCGCTCTCCGGCTCGGGGGCGGGCAGGGCCTTGCGGTCGACCTTGTCGTTGCCGGTCAGCGGCAGCGCGTCGAGGGTGACGAGCGCGGACGGCACCATGAACTCGGGCAGTTGTGCGGCGACACCGGCGAGCAGTGCCGCCGGGTCGGTCGCGGCTCCCGGTGCCGGGACGACGTACGCGACGAGCCGCCGGTCGCCCGGCCGGTCCTCGCGGACGATCACCACGGCCTGGGCGACGCCCTCGTCCCGCGTCAGAGCCTCCTCGATCTCCCCCGGCTCGATGCGGAAGCCGCGCAGCTTCACCTGCTGGTCCGCCCGGCCGACGTATTCGAGCAGGCCGTCCGCCCGCCACCGCACCAGGTCGCCCGTGCGGTACATGCGCCCGCCCGGCTCACCGAAGGGGCAGGCGACGAAGCGCTCCGCCGACAGACCCGGGCGATTCCAGTAGCCGCGCGCGAGACCGGCGCCCGCGACGTGGAGTTCGCCGATGACACCGGTCGGGCACAGACCGAGCGAGGCGTCCAGGACGTACGCGTAAGTGTTGTCCAACGGCCGCCCGAGCGGCGGCACTCCGTCGATCTCCGCCGCCGTGCGGAAGCTCGCGTGGGTGACGAAGGTGGTGGTCTCGGTGGGGCCGTAGCCGTTGCCGACGCGGATGCCGGGGCAGGCGTCGAGGACCTTGCGGATCGGGGCCGGGGAGAGCGCCTCACCGCCCGCCATGACCTCCCGGACACCGGCGAAGGCCTCGGGGCGTTCCTCGGCGATGAGGTTGAACAGGGCGGCGGTCAGGAACATCCCGGTCGCCCCGTGCTCGGCGACCATCCGCTCCAGGACCGTGGCGTCGAGCATGCCGGGCGGCGCCACGACGACAGTGCCGCCGTTGAGGAGCGGCACCCACATCTCGTACGTCGACGCGTCGAAGGCGTGCGGCGAGTGCATGAGGACGCGGTCGTGGGCGCCGTCCTGCCAGCAGCCGTCGAAGGCGAGGTCGCGTACGTCGGCGTGGCGCACCGCGACGCCCTTGGGCACGCCCGTGGAGCCGGACGTGAACATCACGTACGCCAACTCGTCGGCATGCACCGTGACGTGGGAGAGCGGCGTTTCCCTCGCGAGTGTCGGGTCGTCGACCCGCTGGACGGGGACGCCGTCGGGCAGCCATGCGAGGTCCTGGCCGTCGTCCGCAAGGAGTACCGAGGTGCCGGTGTCGGCGAGGACCCGGGCCCTGCGCTCGTCGGGGAAGGACGGGTGGATCGGCACATAGGCGCCGCCCGCCCTGACCACCGCGAGGGCCGCGACGACGACCTCCACGGACCGGCCCAGAAGCACGCCCACCATCGACCCGCGCCCGACACCTAGGGACCGCAGCCGGGCCGCGAGACGCCCCGCACGGGCATCGAGGTCCGCGTACGTCACCACCTCACCGTCGGACACCACGGCCACCTCGTCCGGCGTCCGTGCGGCCTGCGCGGCGAACAGCTCGGCAAGCGAACCGGCGGGCGTGGGGGCCGTGACGCCCTGCCGGCCCGTGAGGAGTTCGGTGCGCTCGGCGGCGCCCAGCACCTCCACCGTGCCCACGGCCTGGTCCGGCCGGTTCACGGCGCCCTCCAGGAGGAGGACGAGGCGCTCGGCGAAGGTGGCAGCGGTGGCCGGGTCGAAGAGGTCCACGGCGTATTCGAGTGCGCCGTCGATGCCCGCGCAGTCGCCCTGCTCCGTGTGCTGCTCGGTGAGGAAGAAGGTCAGGTCGAACTTGGCGATGCCGATCTCGACCGGCTTGAACTCGGCGGTGACACCCGGCAGTTCCAGCCTCGCGGGCACGGCGTTCTGCAGGGCGATGACGACCTGCACGAGCGGGTGGCGGGCGCTGGAGCGGGCGGGGTTGACGATGTCGACGAGCCGCTCGAAGGGAATGTCCTGGTGGGCGTAGGCCGCGAGGTCCGTCTCGCGGACCCGGCCGACCAGCTCCTGGAAGGTGGGGTTCCCGCCGGTGTCGGTGCGCAGGACGAGCGTGTTGACGAACATGCCGATCAGGTCGTCGACGGCGGCGTCGGTCCGGCCCGCGACGGGGGTGCCGATCGCCACGTCCGTGCCCGCGCCGAGCCGCGTGAGCAGGGCGGCGAGGCCCGCCTGGAGGACCATGAAGAGGCTGACGTGGCGGGCGCGGGCGAAGGCGGCCAGGTCCCGGTGGAGCGCCGGCGGGATGTGCAGCGGCACGGTCGCGCCGCGGTGGCTCGCCTCGTTGGGGCGCGGCCGGTCGAGGGGCAGTTCGGTCTGCTCGGGCAGACCGCGCAGCACCTCGACCCAGTGCGCCTTCTGCCTGCTGAGCACGCTGTCGGCATCCTCTTCGGAGCCGAGCAGGTCGCGCTGCCACTGCGTGTAGTCGGCGTACTGGACGGCCGGCGGCTGCCAGTCGGGGGCCTCGCCCCGGCAGCGCGTCTCGTAGGCGGCGGCGACGTCGCGGGCCAGGGGCGCGAGTGACCAGCCGTCGCCCGCGATGTGGTGCAGCACGAGCAGCAGCACGTGGTCGTCCGGCGCGAGGGCGAACAGGGCGGTGCGCAGCGGGAGTTCGCTGCCCACGTCGAACCCGCGGCGCGCCGCTTCGGCGAGCGCGTCGTCCAGACCCGCCTGGTCCGTCTCGATGACGGGCAGCTCGGGGCGGGCGTCGCCCGGAGCGAGGATGTGCTGGTAGGGGATGCCGTCGAGGTCCGGGAAGACGGTGCGCAGCGGCTCGTGCCGGGCCACTACGTCGGCGAGCGCGGCGGCCAGTGCGGCACGGTCGAGGTCGCCGGTGAGCCGCAGCTGCATCGGCACGTTGTAGGTGGCGGACGCGCCCTCGTACCGGTTGAGGAACCACAGCCGCTGCTGGGCGAAGGAGAGCGGCGGCCGTTCCCCGCGCCCGACGGGCAGTACGGGCGGCCGCACGTCCCCGGTCGCCTCGGCGATGAGCCCCGCAAGGCCTTCGACGGTCGGCGACTCGAAGAGGTCGCGTACGCCGATCTCCACGCCGAAGACGGCGCGGATGCGGCTGCCGAGGCGGGTGGCCATCAGGGAGTCGCCGCCGCGGTCGAAGAAGGAGACGTCCGCACCGACCTGTTCGAGGCCGAGGATCTCGGCGAACAGGCCGCACAGAACCTCTTCCTGCGGCGTGCGCGGGGCCCGGCCCGTCGTGGCGAACGCCTCGTGGTCGGGGGCGGGCAGCGCCCGCTTGTCGATCTTGCCGTTGCCGGTCAGCGGCAGGGCTTCGAGGGTGACGACGGCGGACGGCACCATGAACTCGGGCAGTTCCGCGCCGACCCTGGCGAGCAGTGCCGCCGGGTCCGGTGCGGCGCCGGGTGCCGGGACGACGTAGGCGACCAGGCGCCGGTCGCCCGGCCGGTCCTCGCGCACGATCACCACGGCCCTGGTGGCCTCGCCGCCGCGGGTGAGGGCGGCCTCGATCTCGCCGAGCTCGATGCGGAACCCGCGCAGCTTCACCTGCTGATCGGCCCGGCCGACGTATTCGAGCAGGCCGTCCGCCCGCCACCGCACCAGGTCGCCCGTGCGGTACATGCGCCCGCCGGGATCACCGAAGGGGCAGGCGACGAAGCGCTCCGAGGACAGGGCGGGCCGGTCCCAGTAGCCGCGCGCGAGACCGGCGCCCGCGATGTAGAGCTCGCCGACGACGCCGGGCGCGCAGAGTCCGAGCGCGGCGTCCAGGACGTAGGCGCGGGTGTTGTCCAACGGCCGTCCCAGCGGCGGCACGCCCTCGATCCCGGCGGGCGTCGTCAGGGGGGTGTACGTGACGTAGGTGGTGGTTTCGGTGGGCCCGTATACGTGGCCGATCCGGGTGTCGGGGCAGGCTTCGAGGACCTTGCGCATGGCGGGCGCGGACGCCGCCTCGCCACCGGTGAGGATCTCGCGCAGGCCGGCGAAGGCCTCCGCGCGCTCCTCGGCGATCAGGTTGAACAGGGCCGTCGTCAGGAACATCCCGGTCACGTCGTGCGCGGCGACGATCCGCTCCAGCGCGGTCGCGTCCAGCAGGCCGGGGGCCGCGACGACGACGCTGCCGCCGTTGAGGAGCGGCACCCACATCTCGTACGTCGACGCGTCGAAGGCGTGCGGCGAGTGCATGAGGACGCGGTCGTGCGCGCCGCCCCGCCAGCGCGTGTCGAAGGCGAGGTCGCGTACGTCGGCGTGGCGCACCGCGACGCCCTTGGGCACGCCCGTGGAGCCGGACGTGAACATCACGTACGCCAACTCGTCGCCGTGCACCGGCACTTCGGGGGCCGGCGTTTCCCGCGCGAGCGCCGGGTCATCGACGCGAAGGGCCGTGACGCCCTCGGGCAGCCAGGGAAGATCGTCCCCGTCTTCGGCGATGAGGACGCGCGCACCCGTGCTCCGCACGGCCCACGCGCGCCGCTCGTCGGGGAACGACTGGTGGATCGGCACATACGCGCCGCCCGCCCTGACCACCGCGAGGGCCGCGACGACGACCTCCACGGACCGGCCCAGAAGCACGCCCACCATCGACCCGCGCCCGACACCTAGGGACCGCAGCCGGGCCGCGAGACGCCCCGCACGGGCATCGAGCTCCGCGTACGTCACCACCTCACCGTCCGAGACGACGGCATCGGCGTCGGGGGTGCGTGCGGCCTGCGCGGCGAACAGCTCGGCAAGCGAACCGGCGGGGACACTGGTTCCTGCGCCCTGCCAGGCGGAGAGCAGCTCGGCACGTTCCTGCGCGCTCAGCACCTCGACCGTGCCCACGGGGCGATCGGGGTCGGCCACCGCGCCTTCCAGGAAGTCGAGGAAGCGGACCTGGTGGGACTCCAGCTCCTCGGGGGTGAAGTGCTCGGCGGCGCCGTCGAAGTCGATCACCATGCCTTCGTCGTCGCTGTCGCCCCGGTCGTAGAGGGCGATGGACAAGTGCTCCAGGGGGCCGAGCGCAAGGTTGTGGGCCCTGGTGGTCGCTCCGTCGAAGGTCATCCCGTACTCGAAGGCCATGATGTTGACCGTCGGGCCGAGGATGCTCGGAGAGCTGTTGGTCAGGCCCAGGTCGCGGCGCAGATCCTCGTGGCGGTAGCGCTGGTGGCGAAGTGACTCGCGAAGGGACTTCGTAGTGGACGGCAGCAGCTCGGTGAGGCTCAGCCCGGCCTGGACGTCCAGGCGCAGCGGGATGACGTTCGAGGTCATGCCGACCGCCTGCCGGGCGGCGTCGCCCGAGCGGGCGGTGACGGGGAACGTCAGGACGATGTCGCTCTGGCCCGACATGCGCTGCAGGTAAGCGGCGACGGCGGCCAGGACGACGACCGCCCAGCGGGTCCTGCCCTCGCGGGCCATCTCCTTCATGCGGCGCACGGTCCGCGGACTCAGCGTGGCGGAGCGGCGGATCCAGCCGGTGCCGTCCCGCGGAGCCGGGGTCCGGGCGGCTTCCGTGCCACGGCTGCCCGCGAGGCGTACCGGTTCCGGCAGATCGGCGAGGCGTTCGAGCCAGAACTCGCGGTCGGCCGCGTACTTGTCGGACGCGCGGTAGGCCGCGTCCTCGTCGGCGAGCACCCGGAACGAGGTGAGGGGGCTCGGCTCGGCGGTGGTGTCGGTGGCGAGCGCCTCGTACAGGTCGCGCAGCCGGCCGAGGAGGACCTGGCCGGAGAAGCCGTCGAGGACGAGATGGTGGTAGCGGTGGTAGAAGAAGTGCCGCTCGGGGGAGAGCGTGAAGAGTGCCGCCGCCCACAGCGGGCCCTCGGTGAGGTCGACGTGGTGGGCCAGGTCGGCGCGCATCCAGGCGAGCGCGGCCGACTCGGGGTCGCGTCCCTCGTCGTCGCCCGCGGAGAAGTCGATGCGCTGGATGCGGACCGGCGCGGTGGGTGCCACCGTGAGGCGCAGCGTCTCGGCGTCCACACCCGAGACGCGCAGGGCGTCGGCCTCGTCGGCGAGTTGGCCCCATGCGGTGGCGAAGTGGTCACGGTCGAAGCGGCCGTGGATCTCGATGTACTCGCCGATGTTGTAGTTCCGGCCCGTCCGGTTCAGCTGATGGGCGAACCAGATCCCGTTCTGGGCCGCGGACAGCGGGTGACTTTCGGCACGCTCATCGCGCTCGGCACGTATCTCGGACACTTCTTTTCCACCCCGGTTTGAGAAATGAGAGAGGCTGCTGCGTAGCCCCGGCTGGAATTCCCGCACCCCCGGAAATTCCAGCGGGAGCTGCTCAGCAGCCTCAGGACTGAGTGGCGCCCGCCATGACCCGGCGGAGGCTTTCCGGACGCATGTCGGTCCAGTTCTTCTCCACGAAGTCGAGGCATTCCTGGCGCCCCGACTTGTCGAGTGCGATGTCCCAGCCGTTGGGCACCGCCACATGGGAGGGCCACAGCGAGTGCTGGCCCTCGGAGTTCACCAGGACGCGGTACGTGCCGTCCTGGTCCTCGAACGGATTGGTCATGCCACTGCCTTTCTCGTGGAATTCAATGTGTGCGCCAGAAGCTCGACGAGCTGCGGGGCCGTCTCCTCCAGATAGAAGTGGCCGCCGGGCAGCGTGTGAGCCGCGAACGCGCTCTGCGTGTGGTCCCGCCACGCGGCGGCGTCGTCGAGCGTGAACGTCGTGTCGCGGTCGCCGACGACGGCGGTGACCGGGCAGGCGACTCTGGCCCCCGCGACGTGCCGGTACTCCTCCACGAGCTTGAAGTCGGCCCGCAGCGTGGGCAGCGCGAGTTCCCGCAGTTCGGCGTCCTCCAGGACCCCGGCGCCCGATCCGCCGAGCGCCCTTACGTACGCCATCAGCGCCTCGTCGTCGTGCTGGACCGAGAGCCGTCCGCCGCACAGGGCGGGGGCGCGGCGCGCCGACGCGAAGAGGTGCGTGAGCCGCGGGCCCTCCGGCTGGCGTTCGACGCGCAGCGCCGTCTCGTAGGCGACGGTCGCGCCGAGGCTGTGCCCGAAGAAGGCGACGGGGCCGGCGAGCCGGTGCCCCGCGGTGAAGGCGATCTGGTCGGCGAGGGTCGCGATGTCCTCGACGTGCGGCTCCATGAAGCGGTCCTGGCGCCCCGGGTACTGCACGGCGACCAGTTCGATCCAGGACGGGAGGAGCTCGGCCCAGGAACGGAAGCTGCTCGCCGCGCCGCCCGCGTGCGGGAAGCACACGAGGCGCAGGGAGGCGTCGGGCCGGGGCGTGAAGACCCGGAACCACTTGGATCGGTCGGTGCTCATCCGGCGGCCGCCCTCAGTCGCACATGGCGACCAGGACGCGGCGGTCGCCGGTGAAGGGGCGGCGGCCGTGGCCCACCAGCACGTTGTCGATCAGCAGCAGGTCGCCGGTGCGCCAGTCGACGTTCACCGCGTGCTCAAGGCCCCGGTCACGGATCTGCGTCACGTAGTCGGCGGGGATCTGGGTGCCGTCGGCGAAGGTCACGTTCTGCGGCAGCTCGTCGGCGGGCATGATCTGCGCGAGCGCGGCGGCGGTGTCGTCGCCGAGTCCTGCCGGGTGCCACTGGTCGGCCTGGTTGAACCACACCTCGACACCCGTCACCGGGTGCCGCACGGTGGCGGGCCGCACCTGGTGGATGCGGATGCTGCCGTCGGGCCGCCACTCCCACTCGGCGGCGGTGGCACCGAGGAACTCCTCGACCTCGGCGCGGTCCTCCGTCTCGAAGGTGTCCTGCCAGCTCTTGCCCAGACCGCGGCCGCCGTGCAGGTTCTGGGTGTAGCGGACGCCTCCCTTGAATGCCTCGCGGACCTCCGGTTCCAGGGAGGTCAGCCAGCGCACGCCGTCGACGACGGGGGTCGCGCCGCCGCCGCCCGGCTGGGTGTGGCAGAAGAAGAGGAGCCGCGCCGGCCACTGATAGGCGTAACTCATCTCGTTGTGCATCGAGATGGTGAATTCCTGCGGGTATTCCGTCGAGGTGTAGACGTTCTTGCCGACCTTGGTGCGCGGGGAGTTTCCGTGCACGTACGCGAGCCTGTTCGGCAGCAACAGGTCCATGACGCCGTCGAGTTCATCGGGGTCGACCTTGAAGCCGCGGAAGACGAGGGCCTTCTCGCGGGCCAGCAGTGCGCCGAGGTCGTCGAGGCCGCGGAGGTGGTCCATGAGGCCTTCGGCCGTCGCGGGCGTTCCCGTGTCCTCGGACGTGATCTCCAGCGGTACCCAGTCCAGATTTTCCGTCATTTTTCTCTTCTCCCCGAGAGATTGGGCAACCTCGTCCGTCCCAGTTTTCGGGGCGGACCTATATTTCTTCAGTACTCAGCCACTGCTTCGGAGCTCAGCCGCATATCCGGTGCTCAGCCGGCGAGATCGATGTCCCGCACGCTGCGCACCGCGGGGCTCACGGCCGCGGCGACGGCCATCACGGCCATGGCGACTCCGACGGCCAGGAGCGTGCTCGTGGTCGTCCAGGAGGCGAGCAGGAACCCGCCCGCCATCGCCCCTGCCGAGTTGGCTCCGGACGCGAGCAGCGCGCCGACACTGGTGGCGCGGCCCTGCATGTGGTCGGGCGTGATCCGCACCTGGTAGACGCCGCCCGCCACGTTCAGGAGGGCCGCCGCGTAGCTCAGTCCGGCGTAGAGGGCGCCGAGCAGGACGGGCTGGGCGGTGAACGCCATCGCCGTCATGAACACCGCCCACGCCGTGATCGAGCCGATCATGATCGCGTGCGGTTTGACGTGCCGCATCCACCACGAGCCGGTGAGCGCCCCGCAGATGCCGCCGACCCCGGCCACCGCCCCGATGATGCCGATGGCGGCCGGTGACCCGCCGTCCTCCTTGATGACGACGACGATGGCCAGGCTGAGCACCTGGAAAAGGACGTTGCTGCCCGCGATGATCAGTGAGGCGGCCCGGACGAAGCGCTGGCGCCACACCCAGACGATGCCCTCGACCAGCTCGGCCCGCAGATCGCGTGAGCTCTTGGTGCGCTCCTTCTGGAACTCCTTCTTGATGAAGAGCAGCGTCACCAGGGCCGTCAGGTGGGCCACCGCGCTGAACGCGAACGGCAGCCACTTGGCGCCCGTGTAGAGCACGCTGCCCGCGGGCTGGCCGAGCAGCGTCGCCGTCTGGGCCCGCGCCTCGTTCTGCGAGAGCGCGGCGGGCAGATGCTTCTCGTGCACGACATTGCGTACGGCGGCGCGCTCGCACAGCCGGTAGACGATGGCCGCCGCGCCCTCGACGAACGCGGCCACCATGAGGTGCGCGACCGAGAAGTGGCCGAGCACCAGGGCCACGGCGACACTGCCCATCGCGAGCAGGCTCAGCACATCGCAGACGATCATCACGAGGCGGCGGTCGCAGCGGTCCACCAGGACGCCGGCGGGCAGCTGCACCAGCAACTGCGGCAGCAGTGCGGCGAATCCGACCAGACCCGCGCCGACGGTGGACCCGCCGTGCCAGACGGCGAGCAGCGGATACGCGACGGTCGCCACCCGCACGCCGAGCAGCGCGGCACCGGCGCCGAGCCACAGCATCAGGAAGTCCCTGTTCTTGCGCAGCGGCGGCAACTCCTCTTCGGGAGCCGGGGAGTCGCCGCCGACCGCTGATTCCTCCGTGACGCTCATCGGCGCGCGCTCCCCACGGAGTCGGCGACGGCCTTGACGACATCCTTGCCGCCGTCGCCGTTGGTCAGCACGACCACGCCGTCACCGCTGCGGGCCCGGGTCATCATCAGCGCCTGGTAGCCGGTCGGTTCGCCGCCGTGCCCGAACTGGAGCTCGGCGCCCGTCGTGTCGACGACCGTGCCCAGGCCGTAGAAGGTCCCCCCGTGCGGGGTGAGCAGCTGCTGTGCCGCGTCCTTGCCGATGAGTGCCTGTGGCCTGCCGAGCCAGGAGCGCCGTACCTCCAGGGCGACCTTGGCGAGGTCGGCCGCGGTGGACCACAGTCCGGCCGCCGCCATGTCGGGCCGCACCCGCCGGCCGCCCTCGACCGTCACCCCGTCGGCGTCGTGCCCGAGGGCCACGGGATGTCCGCCCCGCTCGGGGAAGGACTGGTCGAAGCTGCTGCCGGTGAGGTGCAGCGGGTCGAGGACCAGCTCCCGCATCAGCGCGGGGAAGGTCTTGCCGGTGACGTCCGTCATGACCTGCTGAAGCACCGAGTAGTGAACGTTGGCCTTGCGGAAGACCTCGCCGGGCGTCAGGTCGGGGCGGACCGCCGGGGTGTCCGACGGTGCCCTGCCGTGCAGCACGTCCTCCAGTGACGGAACAGGCAGGCCGGGCACGAAGCCCTTGCTCACCGTGGGCAGCAGCCCGGAGAGGTGACCGAGCAGCTGCCGCGCGGTGATGCGGGGCGCGGGGCGTCCGTCGACACCGGGCACCTGCCAGCCCTTGAGGTAGGCGTTGATGTCCTGGTCCAGGTCGAGCACCCCGTTGTCCGCGAGCCGCAGTGCGGCCAGCGCGGTGAGGTGCTTGCTGACCGAGCCGACCTGGAAGACGGTGTCCTGCGTGACCGGGGCGTCACCGCCCGACGCGAGCACGCCGTACGTCTCCACGGCGACCAGCTCACCCCCCTCGATCACCGCGACGCTCGCGCCGGGTACGAGGGTCATGTCGATGCCGTCGAAGAAGGACGAGACGGCCGGAGCCGTCGGGGCCACCGCCACGGCAGGCGTCTCCGCCGCCGTCGCCGCGTCGACGTCCGCCGCGAGATCCCGCAGCGTCGTGTGCTGGTAGAGCATGTAGAGGGAGAGCGCCAGGCCGGCCTTCCTGGCCTCGGACACCACCTTGATGATCAGGATGGAGTGACCGCCGAGGTCGAAGAAGTTGTCCCCGGCCCCGATCCGCTCCAGTTCGAGCGCCTCGGACCAGATGGCCGCGAGCCGCTGCTCGGTGGGCGTTTCGGGAGCGATGAACTCCCGTGCCCCGACGGCGCCTTCGAGATCGGGTGCGGGGAGTGCGCGCTTGTCGGTCTTGCCGTTGGCGGTCAGCGGAATCGCGTCCAGGGCGAGGATCGCCTGCGGGACCATGTACTCCGGAAGCCGCACCCCGCAGAACTCCGCCAGCTCCTCCCCCGACGGCACCTCAGCACCCTCGGCGGCCACCACATAGGCGACCAGCGACTTACCGCCCGGACCGTCCTCACGCACCACCGCGACCGCATCGCGCACCAGCGGATGCTCCACAAGCCGGGCCTCGATCTCCCCCAGCTCCACCCGATACCCACGGATCTTGACCTGGTCATCCATGCGCCCCAGGAACTCGATCGCCCCGTCCCCACGCATCCGCACCAAGTCACCCGACCGGTACAACCGGCCCCCCGACCCGCCGAACGGATCCGGCACAAACCGCTCCGCCGTCAGATCAGGACGCCCCGCATACCCCCGGGCCACCCCACGGCCCCCCACATACAACTCCCCCACCGCACCAAGCGGCACCACCTGCATGCCCGCATCCAGCACATACGTCGCCATGTTCGGCAACGCACGCCCGATCGGCACCACATCACCGACCACCGGACCATCCACCGGATGAATCGTCGAACCCACCGACGCCTCCGTCGGCCCGTACTCATTGATCACCCGCCCCGCACCCAGCCACTCCACCCAGCGTTCCGCGAGGCGCGCCGGCAGTGCCTCACCGGCGACCACAAGCACACCCGCCAGCTCCCTCGCGTCCTCGGCACGCAGCTGGTGCGTGAGGACCTCCAGGTGGGCGGGCGTCAGCTTGATGAAGCTGAACGGCCCCGCGGCGGCGAGTGACTTCCCGAGGTCCTCAAGGCCGACGTCCTGGCCGATGACCGTCACGGTCTGGCCGGAGCACAGCGGACCCCAGAGGTTGGGCACCACCAAGTCGAAGGCCACGGAGGAGAACAGCGGCGCGCCGCCCGTCCCCTGCACGGCCAGTTCGGCCACGGCCCAGGCCACGTGGTTGGCCAGACCCCGGTGCGGGACCATCACGCCCTTGGGGCGACCGGTCGAACCCGAGGTGAAGATGACGTACGCGGCTTCTTCGGCATCCGGCACCAGACCGAGGGATTCCGGGGACAGCTCTTCGAGCGCCGCCTCCTGTTCCTCCAGGACGATCACGGGGCCGTCGAAGACACCACCACCGAAACGGGCAGCCGCGGCAGCCTGCGTGACCACCACCGACGCACCCGCATCGGCCAGCATCCCACCGACCCGCTCACCCGGATACGACGGATCCAACGGCACATACGCACCCCCCGCCTTCCACACCCCCAACAACACCGACACCAGATCCACCGACCGGTCCAGCAGCACACCCACCACCGAACCCGGCACCACACCCACACCCGACAACAACCGCGCCACACGATTCGCCGCCGCATCCAACTCCGCGAACGACACCGAACCCACCACCGAAGCCACCGCCACCGCACCCGGCGTCCGCCCCACCTGCGCCTCGAACATCCCCAACACCGATGAGGGGGAGTCGAGTCCGGGGCCCGCGGCGAGCGTGCCGGTGAGCCGGTCGTGGTCGGCCGTCGGCAGCAGCGACGTCTCGTCCATCACGGCGTCCGGCTCCGCGGCCATCGCTTCGAGTGCCGCGCGGTACATCGCGCCGAGCAGTTCGGCGTGCCGGCGGCCGACGGCGTGCGTGTGCGTGTGGACGTCGAGACGGCCGGGGCCCGCGATCACCATCAGCGAGAACTCGTTGGAACTGGACCCGAGGCTGGCGTCCGCGTCGACCGGGGTCTCCTCCGGGCGCCCGAAGTCCTGGTAGCTGAAGTGGACTTCGATGAGCCGCTGCTCGTCGGTCAGCTCACGCTGGATCACCGGCATCGGGAAGCGCCGGTGCGGCCACAGCTCGACCTCGCGGTCGAACGTCTGCCGGGCGAGCTCGCGCCAGGTGCGCGCGGCGGAGCGGTCCGTGGCGAACGGCAGGATGTTCAGATACATGCCGTGCACGCGGTCCGCGCCGTCCGCCTCCGGCCGCGTGTGGCAGGTGATGCCGGTGCAGAACGCCTCGTTCTCCGCGATCAGGCTCATGACCCGCAGGTGGGCGGCGTGCAGCACGCTCTTCACGGAGATGCCCGACGCCGCGGCGAAGGCCCGCAGGCGCTCGTCGAGGTCGGCGAACCTGACCGGGATGACCTGCGTCTCGCGCGGGGTGTCCGCCGGCTCGGCCCAGCTCTCCGGGAGGGTGAACTTGCCGTACGAGGCGGTGATCCCGCTCCAGTACGAACGGTCATCCGCCGACGCGAGCGCGGTGATCTCGCCCGCGATGTGGTCGGCGAACCGCACCGCCGGGGCCTCGGGCCGCCGTGCGGGCTCGGTGCCGTCACGGAACCTGCGGTAGAGGTCGACGAGTTCGTTCAGGAGCTGGTGGTAGCTCCAGCCGTCGAGGATGACGTGCGCCTGGGTGACGGTGAACTGCCAGCCCTCGTCGGCGCCGCAGTCGTGGACGTGCAGTCGCAGCAGCGGCGCCCGGTCGAGCGCGAAGGCGGCGACCCCTTCGGCGGCGACGAACTCGCCGATCAGCCGCTCCTGTTGTGCCGCGTCGATCCCGCTGAGGTACGTCGTGCCCATGGGCACCTCGGCGTCCGCGTGCACGAGCTGCATGGGCACGGAGTACGTGTCGAGGTCGACGGACGTACGAAGGATCTCGTGCCGTTCGGTGACGGCGTCCACGGCGCGGTGCAGCGCGGCCAGGTCGAGGGCTTCGCCGCGCAGCCGCAGCGAGGAGACGTTGTGGTAGCGGGCAGGCCCTTCACCGCCCGCGCCGGTCATCATCTCGACGACCATCCCGGTCTGCGCCTGGGAGAGCGGGTAGGCGTCGGTGACGCCGGCCGCGGGGAGCAGGGCGCGGTCGGCCGCGGGGACGAGCGCGAACGGCTCCACCGGCGCGGCCTCCTGCGGCACCGTGCCGTCGGCGTCCCGTTCGGCGAGCACCCTGCACAGTCCGGCGACGGTGCGGGCGGCGAAGATCTCCTGGATGACCGTGTGCAGTCCGGCCGTGCGCAGGGCGCCGACGAGGGCCACGGCACGGATGGAGTCACCGCCGATGTCGAAGAAGCTGTCCTCGACGCCGACCCGCTCCAGACCGAGCACCTGCGCCCAGACCGCGGCCATGCGCTCCTCGACGGGAGTGCGCGGGGCGACGTACGCACCCTGTGCGAAGGCCTCCTGCTCCGGGGCGGGCAGGGCACGCTTGTCGAGCTTCCCGTTGGGCGTCAGCGGCAGCGCGTCCAGGACGACGAAGGCCGACGGCACCATGTAGTCCGGCAGTCCGAGCCCGAGCCCGGTCCGCAGCGCGGCCGGATCGAGGTCGGCTCCGGGGGTGGGCACGCAGTAGGCGACCAGGCGCTTGTCGCCGGGGGTGTCCTCACGGACGACCACGACTCCGTCGCGTACACCGCTCTGGGCGGCGAGGACCGTGTCGATCTCACCGAGCTCGATGCGGTAGCCGCGGATCTTGACCTGATCGTCGATCCGGCCGAGGAACTCCAGCGAACCATCGGCGCGACGACGGGCCAGGTCACCACTGCGGTAGAGACGCGACCCCGCGGGACCGAAGGGGTCCGGCACGAAACGCTCGGCGGTCAGGTCGGGCCGGTTCAGATAACCGCGCGCCACACCCGGACCACCCACGTGGATCTCACCGGGGACACCGACCGGCACCAAGTTGCCGTAGGGGTCGAGGAGATGGACCGACAGGTCGCTCAGCGGGCGGCCGATCGGGTTGCCCGCGTCCGGCTCCAGATCCCGCTTCACCAGGCGGTGGTAGGTGGTGTGCACGGTGGTCTCGGTGATGCCGTACATGTTCACGAGCGCGGTGCGCCCGAGTCCCATGCGCGCCACCCACGGCTTGAGCTCCGGGACGTCCAGCTTCTCGCCGGCGAAGATGACCGCCCGCAGCGAGAGCTGCTTGATGCGCGGGTCGCCGTCGGCTGCCGCCGCGACGATCGAGCGGAACGCGGAGGGCGTCTGCGACAGGACGGTGACTTCGTCCCGCACCAGCAGGTCCAGGAAGTCCTCCGGGGAACGGGTGACGGACCGCGGCACGACCACCAGGCGGCCACCGTTCAGCAGCGCACCCCACATCTCGAACACCGACACGTCGAAGGCGTACGAGTGGAAGAGCGACCACGCGTCCGACTCGTCGAAGGCATAGTGCTCCTGCGCCACGTCCAACAACCGCGCCACGTTCGCGTGCGACAGGCACACACCCTTCGGGCGCCCCGTCGAACCCGACGTATAGATCACATAGATCGCATTGTCCGGCGTCATGGCGACGGCCGGGCTCGTCGCCTCGCACGCGGCGATGGCTCCGGCGTCCGCGCCGTCCAGCTCCACCACGTCACCGGCATGGAACTCGCGCACCACACCCACCGAAGCCATGTCCGTCACCACGACCGACAGACCCGAATGCTCCGCGATGTACCCCAGCCGCTCCACCGGGTTGACCGGGTCCAACGGCACATACGCCGCACCGGACTTCAGCACACCCAGCAGAGCCGGAATCAGATCGAGCCCGCGCTCCAGGCACAGCCCCACGAACGCCTCCGGACCCGCACCCCGCGCCCGCAGATAATGCGCAAGCCGATTCGCCCGCTCATCCACCTGCGCATACGTCAACGACTCGTCCCCCAGGACAATCGCCACCGCATCCGGAGTCGCGGCCACCTGCGCCTCGAACACCTCATGCACACACCGCTCCACCGGGACGGCGGGTGTGCCGCCCGATGCCTCGCCGAGGAGGCGTTCGCGCTCGCCGCCGGGGAGGTACGCGGCGCGGGCGTCGCCGTCCACGTTCTCCGCGATGGCCTCGAGGACCAGGCGGTACATGGCCGCCAGACGCTCTGCGTCGGCACGTCCGACGGCACGGGTGTTGCTGCTCAGGCTCATCCGGACCGGGGTGGCGTCGACGGAGAGGCCGAGTTCCTTCGGCGCGTCGTTGACGGCCAGGCCCGTGTCGACGAGGTCCTCGTCGACCTGGCGGAAGTCGACGTAGTTGAAAAGGACGTCGACGAGGCGCCCGCCGCCCGCCTCGCGCTGGATCTCCGGGAGCGGGAAGCGGCGGTGCGACCACAGCTCCAGTTCGCGTCCGAAGACCTGCTGGGCCAGCTCGCGCCAGGTGCCCGCCGAGCGGTCGGACGCGAAGGGCAGCGTGTTGAGCTGCATGCCGATCAGACGGTCCGCGCCCTCCGCCTCGGGGCGGGCGTGGCAGACGAGACCGGTGTGGAACTCCGACTCGACGGTGAGGCTGCTCATCACCTTCACGTGCGCGGCGAGCAGGACGCTCTTGAGCGGTACGTCGGCCGCCGCGGCGGCGGCACGCAGGCCCTCGGTGAGATCGCCGTACGTCACCTCCGCGCTGTAGGCCTCCGCCGGCCGGGTCTGGTCCGCCCAGTCGGCGGGCAGCTGGAAGCGGGCGTGGCCGTCGACGACGCCCCGCCAGTAGGCGCGGTCGTCCTCGTCGTCCAGGGACTCCAGCTCACCGGCGACGAAGTCCGCGTACCGCACGGCAGGAGCCTCGAACGGCTCGGGCTCAAGGCCGTCACGCAGCCGCATGTAGGCGCCGAGCAGCTCCATGACCAGGGAGTTGTGGCTCCAGCCGTCGAGGATGACGTGCGGGCTCGCGAAGGAGAGCCACCAGCCGCCGTCGTCCGCGGTGTGGGCGGAGAGGCGCAGCAGCGGGGCCGCCTCCAGGTCGAGGAGGTGCGCGCGCTCTTCGGCGACGAAGGCCCGCAGGGTGTTCTCGTCGGCCGCCTTGTCGCCGCTCAGCCGGGTCACGGCGACGGGGATGCGGGCGGCGGCGTGCACCAGCTGGAGGGGCTCGCTGTAGCCGTTGAGGTGGATGGACGTCCTGAGCATGTCGTGGCGCTCGGCGACGAGAGCGGCGGCGCGCTCCAGGGCGTCGGCGGTGAACGGCTGCTCGTCGCGCACGCGGATGACGGAGACGGTGTGATAGCTGTTCGCGCCGGGGTTCTCCCCGGTGCCGCCCGCGATCAGTTCGGCGACCATGCCGGTCTGTCCCTGCGAGAGCGGGTAGGCGTCGACGGCGTCGGCCGGCAGCTTGGCGCGGTCGTCGGCGTCGATGAGCGCGAACGGCGCGACGGCCTTGACGGCGACCGTCGCGGGGCCGCGGCCGTCAGCGGCTGCGCACAGCGCCTCGACGGTGCGCAGTTCGAAGACCTCCTGGATGGAGGTGCCGAATCCGGCGGCACGCAGGGCGCCGACGAGGGCGACGGCGCGGATGGAGTCGCCGCCGAGGTCGAAGAAGCTGTCCGTGGCGCCGGTCCGCTCCACGCCGAGCACCCGGCTCCACACGTCGGCGACGAGCTGTTCGGCGGGGGTGCGCGGGGCGACGTACGTGCCCTGCGTCAGTGCGAAGGAGTCCTGGTCCGGGGCGGGCAGGGCGCGCTTGTCGGTCTTGCCGTTCGGGTTCAGGGGTATTCGCTCCAGAGTGACGAAGGCGGCCGGCACCAGGTGGGCGGGAAGGTCCCGCGCGAGGTCCGCACGGAGCGCGGCCGTGTCGGCGAGCGTGATGCCGGCGGAGGTGTCGTCTGTACGTGTGTCGTCGGCGGGCACGACGTAGGCCACGAGTCGCTTGTCGCCAGGGGTGTCCTCGCGGACGAGGACGGCGGCGTCGCGCACCGCCGGGTGCGCGGTGAGCACGGCCTCGATCTCGCCGGGCTCGATGCGCACGCCCCGGATCTTGACCTGGTCGTCGACGCGGCCGAGGTATTCGAGCTCACTGGCGGCGTTCCAGCGCGCTCGGTCGCCGGTGCGGTAGAGGCGCGAGCCCGGGGTGCCGAACGGGTCGGGCACGAAGCGCTCGGCGGTCAGGGCGGGCCGTCGCACGTAGCCGGTCGCGACGGCGGTGCCGCCGATGTACAGCTCGCCCGGCACGCCCGCCGGCTGCGGACGCAGGCCGGCGTCGAGGACGTAGAGGCCGACGTTCTGTACGGGGCCGCCGATCGGTATCTGCCGCAGCCCGTCGGGGAGGCGGCCGCTGACGCGCCAGTGCGCGGTGTCGATGGCGGCCTCGCTCGGCCCGTACTGATTGAACAGCTCGACGCCGGGCAGAGTGGTCAGGACCTCCTCGGCGAGTGCCTTCGGCAGGGCCTCGCCACCGCAGGTGACGATCCGCACCGAGGGGCAGTCCGCGAGCCCGCCGTCGACGAGCAGCAGGGCCAGCATCGACGGCACGAAGTGGAACATGGTGACCCGCTGTTCCGCGATGAGAGCGCGCAGGTAAGCGGGGTCGCGGTGTCCGCCCGGCCGGGCCACGACGAGCCGGGCCCCGGACATGAGCGCGCCGAAGACCTCGGCGACGTAGACGTCGAAGCCGGCGGGCGCCTTCTGCAGCAGCGCGTCGTCGGCGCCGAGCCGGAAGAAGACGCGCTGCGTCCACTCCAGGCGGTTGACCGGGCCGCGGTGCGTGTTGACGACACCCTTGGGGCGGCCGGTGGAGCCCGAGGTGAACACCACGAACGCGGCGTCGTCGGCGGTGGCGAGCGGCTGCGGGTCGGCGGCGGACGCGTGCGCCCAGGCCGTCGCGTCGTCCATGAGGACGGTGGCCCCGCCGGCGTACGGGAGACCCTCGGCGAGCCGCGCGTCGGTCAGCAGGACCGGGGGCAGCACGTCGTCGAGCATCAGCTCCAGGCGCGCACGCGGATAGTCCGGGTCGAGCGGCACGAACGCGCCGCCCGCCTTGGCCACGGCGAGCACGGCGACGACCAGTTCGACGGACCGCTCCAGGCAGACGGCCACCATCGTGGAGGGGCCGACGCCGAGGTCGCGCAGGTGGTGCGCGAGCCGGTTCGCCCGCTCGTTGACCTCCGCGTACGTCAGTGAGGCACCCTCGAAGACCACCGCGGGCGCGTCCGGGCCGCGGCGCACCTGCGCCTCGACCAGCTCGTGCAGGGTCTGCGCGCCGAGCGGCACGGCCTGCCCCCGTCCGGCGTCGAGTACCAGCTCCCGTTCGCCGTCCGGCAGGAAGGCGGCGTCCGCGTCACCGTCGAAGTCGGCGGCCATCGCGGCGACGACCTGCCGGTAGAGGGAGGCGATCCGCTCGGCGTCGGTCCGGCGCAGCCTGGCCGTGCTCGACTGCAGCGAGAAGCCGCCCGGGTGGGCCCCGACGCTCAGGGCGAACTCGGTGACGCCGTTGCCGAAGCCGGCATCGGTGTCGACGGACTCCTCGTCGAGGACGTGGAAGTTCTGGAAGTTGAACAGCACGTCGACGAGCCGCTGCCCGCCGCGTCCCGCCTCGCGCTGCATCTGCGGCATCGGATAACGGCGGTGCGACCACAGCTCGACCTCGCGGTCGAAGGTGCGGCGCACCAGCTCGCGCCAGGTGCGGGCGGTCCGCTCGACCGGGAAGGGCACGGTGTTGAGGTACATGCCGTACACCCGGTCCGCGCCGAGCGCCTCGGGACGCGCGTCGCAGACGAGGCCCGTGTGGAAGCGCTCCTCGTCGGTGAGCAGGCTCATCACCTTCGCGTGGGCGGCGAGCAGCACGCTCTTCACGGAGGTGCCGGAGTCCGAGGCGAGGACGCGAAGGCGCTCGGTGACGTCACCGTCGAAGGGGATGGCGAGGCCGTACTCCTCCGGGTCGCCCTGCTCTCCGTCGGCCCAGCTGTCCGGCAGGGACACGGGCACGTGGTCGTCGACGATGCCGCGCCAGTACGCACGGTCGCGCTCGTCAGCCAGGGACTCGATCTCTCCGGCCACGAAGTCCGCGTACCGGACGGCCGCCGCCTCGAAGGGTTCCGGCGCCAGGCCGTCGCGGATGCGCCGGTAGCAGGCGATGACGTCCATCATCAGCGAGTGGTAGCTCCAGCCCTCGGTGATGGCGTGGTGCTGGGTGACGGAGAGCCGCCAGCCCGCCCGGTCCTCCAGGTGGGCCGCGATCCGCAGCAGCGGCCCGCGCTCCAGGTCGAAGACCGAGGAGCGCTCGTCGAGGAAGAAGGCCAGCTGCCGCTCGTGCCGGGCCGTCTCGTCGAGGTCGCGCAGGTCGAGTACGTGCACGGGGATCTCGATCTCGTCCTGTGCGTGGACGAGTTGGAGCGGAACCGAGTACGTGGAGAAGTCGAAGGATGTACGCAGTACGTCCTGTCGCGCGCAGACCACGGCGGCGGCGGCACGCAGCGCGTCGGCGGAGAACGGCTTGTCGTCACGGACGCGGTGCGAGACGGCACCGTGGTAGGTGTTGCGGTCCGCGTCGACGAGCATCTCGGCGACCATGCCGGTCTGCACCTGCGACAACGGATAGGCGTCGACGACCGTGGCCGGGACCTTGGCCCTGTCCTCGTCGGAGATCAGCGCGAAGGGCTCGACACCGACGACCCGGGCCGATGACGCACCGGAGCCCGGGGCTTCATCGAGGTCGCCTCCGAGCGCGGCGATGGTGCGGGCCTCGAAGACCTGCTGGATGCTGACCTCGAAACCTGCCGCGCGCAGGGCGCCGACGAGTGCCACGGCGCGGATGGAGTCGCCGCCGAGGTCGAAGAAGCTGTCCTCGACGCCGACCCGCTCCAGGCCGAGTACCTGCGCCCAGACAGCGGCCATGCGCTCCTCGACGGGAGTGCGCGGGGCGACGTACGCGCCCTGCGCGAAGGCCTCCTGGTCAGGGGCGGGCAGGGCACGCTTGTCGAGCTTGCCGTTGGGGGTCAGCGGCAGCTTGTCCAGGACGACGAAGGCCGACGGCACCATGTAGTCCGGCAGATCGCGGCCCAATGCCGTACGCAGAGAAGCGAGTTCCAGATCGGAGTCAAGGGCCGGCACGCAGTAGGCGACCAGGCGCTTGTCGCCCGGGGTGTCCTCGCGGACGATCACTACGCCATCGCGCAGAACGGGCTGCGCGGTCAGCACGGTCTCGATCTCACCGAGCTCGATGCGATAGCCGCGGATCTTGACCTGATCGTCGATACGACCGAGGAAGTCCAGCGAACCATCGGCGCGACGACGGGCCAGGTCACCACTGCGATAAAGACGCGAACCCGCGGGACCGAACGGATCCGGCACGAAACGCTCGGCGGTCAGGTCGGGCCGGTTCAGATACCCGCGCGCCACACCCGGACCACCGACATGAATCTCACCGGGAACACCGACGGGGACGAGGTTCCCGTGCGCGTCCAGAAGCTGCACGGTGAGGTCGCTCAAGGGGTGGCCGATGGCATTGCCCGCGCCGGGAGCGAAGTCCTCCTCGACCAGCCGGTAGTAGGTGGTGTGCACGGTGGTCTCGGTGATGCCGTACATATTGACCAGCGCGACATCATCCAGGCTCTTGCGCGCCACCCACGGCTTCAGCTCGGGAATCTCCAGCTTCTCGCCCGCGAACACCACCGCCCGCAACGCCAGTTCATTGATTCGCGGGTCGCCGTCGGCTGCCGCCGCGACGATCGAACGGAACGCGGAAGGCGTCTGCGACAGAACGGTCACTTCGTCCCGTACGAGCAGGTCCAGGAAGTCCTCGGGAGAGCGGGTGACGGACCGCGGCACGACCACCAGACGGCCGCCGTTGAGCAGCGCACCCCACATCTCGAACACCGACACGTCGAAGGCGTACGAGTGGAACAACGACCACGCGTCCGACTCGTCGAAGGCGTAGTGCTCCTGCGCCACGTCCAACAACCGCGCCACATTCGCGTGCGACAGGCACACACCCTTCGGGCGCCCCGTCGAACCCGACGTATAGATCACATAGATCGCGTTGTCCGGAGTCATGGCGACGGCCGGGCTCGTCGCCTCGCACGCGGCGATGGCTTCGGCGTCCGCGCCGTCCAGCTCCACCACGTCACCGGCGTGGAACTCGCGCACCACACCCACCGAAGCCATGTCCGTCACCACGACCGACAGACCCGAATGCTCCGCGATGTACCCCAGCCGCTCCACCGGGTTGACCGGATCCAACGGCACATACGCCGCACCGGACTTCAGCACACCCAGCAGAGCCGGAATCAGATCGAGCCCGCGCCCCAGGCACAGCCCCACGAACGCCTCCGGACCCGCACCCCGCGCCCGCAGATAATGCGCAAGCCGATTCGCCCGCTCATCCACCTGCGCATACGTCAACGACTCGTCCCCCAGGACAATCGCCACCGCATCCGGAGTCGCGGCCACCTGCGCCTCGAACACCTCATGCACACACCGCTCCACCGAACCCCGGGTGACCGGCGCCGCCGCTGCGTGCAGCAGCTCCGCCTCGCCTTCCGGCAGGAACGTCGCGCGGGCGTCGCCGTCGTAATCGGCGGCCATCGCGTCGAGCACCTGGCGGTACAGGTCGAGGATGCGCTCGCCGTGGGCAAGGCTGAGGGCGGGCACGCCGATGGTCAGGATGATGTGGCCGCCGCGCGCCGAGACCGTCAGCGGGAGCTCGGTGGGGCTGTCGTCGATGCCGCCGAGCGGGTCGACGAGCGAGTGGTCGACCTGCCGGAAGTCCTGGTAGTTGAAGAAGGCGTCCAGGAGACGCCCGCTGCTGCCGGCCTCGCGCTGGATCTCCGGGAGCGGGAAGCGGCGGTGCGACCACAGCTCGACCTCGCGGTCGAAGGTGTGGCGCACCAGCTCTCGCCAGGTGCGGGCGGTCCGCTCGACCGGGAAGGGCACGGTGTTGAGGTACATGCCGTACACCCGGTCGGCGCCCAGCGCCTCGGGACGCGCGTCGCAGACGAGACCCGTGTGGAATTCCCGCTCGTCCGTCAGAAGGCTCATCACCTTCATGTGGGCCGCGACCATGACGCTCTTCAGCGAGGCGTCGGCCGCCTTGGCGAGTCCGCGGAGCCTGTCCTCCAGATGAGTCCAGGAGATACCGATCTGCTCGGTCCTGCGCGGTACGTCCGGGCTGTCGTTCCAGCCCGCCGGGAAGGTGAACTTGGTGTGGTCGGCCACGATCCCGCGCCAGTACGCCCGGTCGTCCTCGTCGGCCAGGGACTCCAGCTCACCGGCGACGAAGTCCGCGTACCGCACGGCAGGAGCCTCGAACGGCTCGGGCTCAAGGCCGTCACGCAGCCGCATGTAGCAGTCGAGCAGCTCCATCAGGAGGGAGTGGTAGCTCCAGCCCTCCATGATCGGATGGCATTCGGTGACGGAGATCCACCAGCCGTCGTCGGCGGCGTGCGCGGAGTAGCGCATGAGCGGCGGCGAGGCGAAGTCGAAGACGTGGGCGCGCTCGGCGACGGTGAACTTCCGAAGGACTTCGTGCTGTTCCTCGCGCGTGAGGCCCGGCAGGTGGGCGACGCTCATATCCGGCTCGGCGGCGGCGTGCACCACCTGCATCGGCACCGAGTACGTGTCGAGGGCTATCGACGTACGCAGGACCTCGTGCCGGCTCACGACGACGCGGCCCGCCTCGGCGAAGGCCTCGGGCGAGAAGGGCTTGTCGTCTCGGATCCGGTACGTCGAGACGTTGTGGTAGTGGTTCCTGCTGGTGTCGGAGAGCATCTCGACGACCATGCCGGTCTGCACACGCGACAGCGGGTACGCGTCGACGGCGTCGGCCGGCAGCGCGGCGCGGTCCTCTTCGGAGATCAACGCGAAGGGCTCGACGCCGGTGAAGGCCAGGTCGGTTCCGTCCTGCGCGTCGTCGGCGCCCACAAGCTCGGCGAGCGCAGCGACGGTCCTCGCCTCGAAGACGTCACGGACGGCGGCCTTGAAGCCCTCGGTGCGCAGGGCGCCGACGAGTGCCACGGCGCGGATGGAGTCGCCGCCGAGGTCGAAGAAGCTGTCCTCGACGCCGACCCGCTCCAGGCCGAGTACCTGCGCCCAGACAGCGGCCATGCGCTCCTCGACGGGAGTGCGCGGGGCGACATACGCGCCCTGCGCGAAGGCCTCCTGGTCAGGGGCGGGCAGGGCACGCTTGTCGAGCTTGCCGTTGGGGGTCAGCGGCAGCTTGTCCAGGACGACGAAGGCCGACGGCACCATGTAGTCCGGCAGATCGCGGCCCAGCTCGGCACGGAGCGCGGCCGGGTCGAGGTCGGTCTCCGGCTGCGGCACGCAGTAGGCGACCAGGCGCTTGTCGCCCGGGGTGTCCTCGCGGACGATCACGACGCCATCGCGCAGAACGGGCTGCGCGGTCAGCACGGCCTCGATCTCGCCCAGCTCGATGCGGTAACCGCGGATCTTGACCTGATCGTCGATACGACCGAGGAAGTCCAGCGAACCATCGGCGCGACGACGGGCCAGGTCACCACTGCGATAAAGACGCGAACCCGCGGGACCGAACGGATCCGGCACGAAACGCTCGGCGGTCAGGTCGGGCCGGTTCAGATACCCGCGCGCCACACCCGGACCACCGACATGAATCTCACCGGGAACACCGACCGGCACCAAGTTGCCGTAGGCGTCGAGGAGATGGATGGTGAGGTCGCTCAGCGGGTGACCGATGGCGTTCCCGGCGTCCGTCGCCAGGTCGCCGTCCACCAGCCGGTAGTAGGTGGTGTGCACGGTGGTCTCGGTGATGCCGTACATATTGACCAGCGCGACATCATCCAGACTCTTGCGCGCCACCCACGGCTTCAGCTCGGGAATCTCCAGCTTCTCGCCCGCGAACACCACCGCACGCAAAGCCAGTTCACCGACCCGCGGGTCGCCGTCGGCTGCCGCCGCGACGATCGAGCGGAACGCGGAGGGCGTCTGCGACAGAACGGTCACCCCGTCCCGCACCAGCAGGTCCAGGAAGTCCTCGGGAGAGCGGGTGACGGACCGCGGCACGACCACCAGGCGGCCACCGTTCAGCAGCGCACCCCACATCTCGAACACCGACACATCGAAGGCGTACGAGTGGAACAACGACCACGCGTCCGACTCGTCGAACGCATAGTGCTCCTGCGCCACGTCCAACAACCGCGCCACATTCGCGTGCGACAGGCACACACCCTTCGGGCGCCCCGTCGAACCCGACGTATAGATCACATAGATCGCATTGTCCGGAGTCATCGGGACACCGAGATTCGTCGCCTCGCACGCGGCGACACGGTCGGCGTCCGCGCCGTCCAGTTCCACCACGTCACCGGCGTGGAACTCGCGCACCACACCCACCGAAGCCATGTCCGTCACGACCACCGAGAGTCCGGAATGCGACGTCACATAGCCGAGGCGCTCCACGGGGTTGACCGGGTCCAACGGCACATAGGCGGCACCGGACTTGAGCACCCCCAGCAGAGCCGGAATCAGTTCGAGACCGCGCTCCAGGCACAGCCCGACGAACGCCTCCGGACCGGCTCCCCGCGCCCGCAGATGGTGCGCAAGGCGATTCGCCCGCTCGTTCACCTGCGCATACGTCAGCGACTGCCCCTCGAAGACAACCGCCACGGCATCCGGAGTCGCGGCCACCTGCGCCTCGAACACCTCATGCACACACCGCTCCACCGAACCCCGGGTGACCGGCGCCGCCGCTGCGACGGCGAGTTCGGCGCCGTCGAGGATGCCGATGCGGGACGTCGGAGCGGCCGGGTCGGCGGCCATGCCCTGAAGGAGTCGTACGCAGTGGCCGGCGAGGCGTTCGGCCGTCGGCCGCTCGAAGAGGGCCGTGGCGTAGACGATGCGGGCGTAGAAGCTGCCGTCGCCGGACTCCACGACCTGGAGCTCCAGGTCGCACTTGGCGACGCCGCTCGACGCGCCGAACGGCTCGCTGTCGAGCCCGAAGAGGCGCGGCGCCTCGTCGCGCGCCTCGTGCATGGTGAAGGCGACCTGGTAGAGCGGGGTGCGGGACATGTCCCGCTCCGGCTCCAGCTCGTCGACCAGCTGGGCGAACGGTACGGCCTGGTGGTCGTAGGCCTGGAGGACGGTCTCGCGGGACGCGGAGACCAGCTCGTCGAAGCTGCGCTCGCCGTTCCAGCTCGCGCGCATGACGAGGTTGTTGATGCCGTAGCCGATCATCTGCTGCAGCTCGGGGCGGGAACGGCCCGAGACGACCGTGCCGACCGAGACGTCCTGCTGCCCGGTGTAGCGGGCGACGAGTGCCTGGAAGGCGGTGAGCAGCACCACGAACGGCGTGGTCTCGTGCCGCGCCGCCAGCTCCCGCACCTGCTCGGCGAGGCCTGCGGGGAAGGGCACCTCGACCTCCGCGCCGTGCGCGCTGCGGGCGGCGGGGCGGGGCAGGTCGGTGGGCAGGTCAACGGGCAGGGCGCCGTCCAGATGGCCCCGCCAGTAGGCGAGTTCCTTCTCCAGGCGTTCGCCGGAGAGGTGCTCGCGCTGCCAGGCGGCATAGTCGGCGTACTGGATCTCGACCGAGGGCAGCCTGGCGTCACGCTGCTCGACGCGCGCGAGGTAGAGCTCGCTCAGCTCCTGGCAGAACAGGCTGCTCGACCAGGCGTCGACGGCGATGTGGTGGAAGACGACGACGAGGACGTGATCGTCGGCGCCGAGCCGGATCAGACGGGCCCGCAGCGGCCACTCCTGCTCCAGGTCGAAGGGGCGCCCGGCCTCTTCGCGCACGGCTTCGAGCGCCTGCTTCTCGCGTCCGCCGACGGTGCCGCCTTCGGCATCGGCATCGGCACCGGCACCGGCAGCCGCGAGATCGGTGCTTTCGAGCGTGAACTCGGCCGGTGCGGCGTCGACGACCTGCACGGGAGCGGTGCCGTCGAGCACGTAACGGGTACGCAGGATCTCGTGCCTGGCGACGACGGAGCCGAGCGCGCCGCGCAGCGCTGCCGCGTCGAGCGGTCCGCGCAGCCGCAGGGCGAGCGGTACCAGGTACTCGGAGCTCTCCGGGTCGAGGCGGTTGAGGAACCACATCTGCTGCTGTCCGTACGACAGCGGCAGGGGTGCGCCGCGGTCGGCACGGGGGATGGCGGTGCGGCGTCCTGCCGTGGCCGCGCCGGCCCGGCGTGCGGCGAGGCGGCGGCGCATCAGCTCGTCGCGCAGTGCGTCGGCGCCCGCCGGTCGCGGTGCCGTTCTCTCCTGGCCCTGCTCGCTCTGCGGGCCCTGCTCTCTCTGCGGGCCCTGCTCGATGCTGCTGCTCATGCCTCGTTCCCCCCAAGACGCTGCGACTCCGCGAGAACCTCGGAGTCCGTCATCCGATCGATTTCGTCACGTATGCATGCCTCGACCGCTTCGCCGAGCCTGGCGACGGTCGGGCCTTCGAAGATGGCGCGGACGGGCAGGTCGATCCCGAAGGCGTTCTGCAGCTCGGCGATCAGCCGGATCGCCAGGATCGAATTGCCGCCGCTCTGGAAGAAGTTGTCGTGGATGCCGGGCGCGCTGCCCATGAGGTCCGCCCAAATACCGGCGATCTCCTCTTCCGCCATGGTGCTCGGAGCCGTCTTCTCCTCGCTCACGGCCGTGTCCGGTGCGGGGAGTGCGCGCTTGTCGGTCTTGCCGTTGGCGGTCAGCGGAATCGCGTCCAGGGCGAGGATCGCCTGCGGGACCATGTACTCCGGAAGCCGCACCCCGCAGAACTCCGCCAGCTCCTCCCCCGACGGCACCTCAGCACCCTCGGCGGCCACCACATAGGCGACCAGCGACTTACCGCCCGGACCGTCCTCACGCACCACCGCGACCGCGTCCCGCACCAGCGGATGCTCCACAAGCCGGGCCTCGATCTCCCCCAGCTCCACCCGATACCCACGGATCTTGACCTGGTCATCCATCCGCCCCAGGAACTCGATCGCCCCGTCCCCACGCATCCGCACCAAGTCACCCGACCGGTACAACCGGCCCCCCGACCCGCCGAACGGATCCGGCACAAACCGCTCCGCCGTCAGATCAGGACGCCCCGCATACCCCCGGGCCACCCCACGGCCCCCCACATACAACTCCCCCACCGCACCAAGCGGCACCACCTGCATCCCCGCATCCAGCACATACGTCGCCATGTTCGGCAACGCACGCCCGATCGGCACCACATCACCCACCACCGGACCATCCACCGGATGAACCGTCGAACCCACCGACGCCTCCGTCGGCCCGTACTCATTGATCACCCGCCCCGCACCCAGCCACTCCACCCACTGCGAGGCGAGCCGGCCGGGGAGAGCTTCGCCCGCGACCACAAGCACACCGGCGAGGGAGCGGGCCTGCTCCTCCCCCAGCTGATGTGTGAGGACCTCCAGGTGGGCCGGGGTCAGCTTGATGAAGCTGAACGGCCCCGCGGCGGCGAGTGACTTCCCGAGGTCCTCAAGGCCGACGTCCTGGCCGATGACCGTCACGGTCTGGCCGGAGCACAGCGGACCCCAGAGGTTGGGCACCACCAGGTCGAAGGCGACGGAGGAGAACAGCGGGGCTCCGCCGGTGCCGTGGGGCGCGAGGTCCTCCACGGCCCAGGCGACGTGGTTGGCAAGGCCCCGGTGCGGGACCATCACGCCCTTGGGGCGGCCCGTCGAGCCCGAGGTGAAGATGATGTAGGCGTCCGATTCCGGGTCCGCCTTGAGTCCGAGGGAGGCCGCGGGAAGCTGGGCCAGTGCGTCGGCCTGCTCTTCCAGGACGATCACGGGGCCGTCGAAGACACCACCACCGAAACGGGCAGCCGCGGCAGCCTGCGTGACCACCACCGACGCACCCGCATCGGCCAGCATCCCCCCGACCCGCTCACCCGGATACGACGGATCCAACGGCACATACGCACCCCCCGCCTTCCACACCCCCAACAACACCGACACCAGATCCACCGACCGGTCCAGCAGCACACCCACCACCGAACCCGGCACCACACCCACACCCGACAACAACCGCGCCACACGATTCGCCGCCGCATCCAACTCCGCGAACGACACCGAACCCACCACCGAAGCCACCGCCACCGCACCCGGCGTCCGCCCCACCTGCGCCTCGAACATCCCCAACACCGAGGGGACGAACGGAATCCCGCGGCCGAAGGTGTGCTCGGCGAGCAGCGTGCGCCGCTCCCGGCGGCCGAGGATCTCCGCGCCGCCGAGGGTGGTCCGCGGGCTCACGGCAAGCGTCTCCAGGAGCCGTACGAAACCGGACGCGAGGCGGCTCACGGTCGACTCGTCGTAGAGGGCGGTCGCGTACTCCAGGCTGCCGATGTACGAGCCGTCGGATTCGCGCCGCAGGTAGAGGGTCAGGTCGGTCTTGGCGACGTGCAGGACGTCCTGCACCGCCTCCAGGTCGTCGAGCCCGCCGTCATCCGCGCCGCCGGCGGTTCCCGACTGGCCGGCGAACGAGGCGTCGTGCAGGTCGAACGCCACCTGGTAGAGCGGCGTGCGGGACATGTCCCGCTCCGGCTCGATCGCCTCCACGAGCCGCTCGAACGGCAGCTCCTGGTGCGCGAAGGCCTCCCGGGCGACCTCACGGACGCGGCGCAGCGCCTCCGGGAAGGTCAGGTCGGCGTCGAGCGCGCAGCGCACGACGAGGCTGTTGAGGAAGAAGCCGACGATGCCTTCGGTCTCGGGGCGGTTGCGGCCCGCGACGGGGGTGCCGATCGGCACGTCCCAGGTTCCGCTGTGCCGGGCGAGCAGCGTCGCGTACGCGGTGAGCAGGGTCATGAACGCGGTGGCGCCCTGCTCGCGGCCCAGGCCCGTGACGCGTTCGGCGATGTGGGCGGGCACGGTGAAGGTCACCGAGTCGCCGTGCGCGTCCCGCACCGCGGGGCGGGGGCGGTCGGCGGGCACGGTGACCGGGACGCTGCCGTCCAGGACGCTCCGCCAGTGGTCGATCTCCCGCTCGACGGCGTCTTCGGTGAGCCGTGCCCGCTCCCAGGCCGCGTAGTCGGCGTACTGCACGTCAAGGGCGGGCAGCTCGCAGTCCTCGCCGGAGACGGCCGCCTCGATGAGCGCGGCGAGTTCGCGCTCCATGACACCGGCGGACCAGCCGTCGGACGCGATGTGGTGGACGGTGAGGACGAGGACGGCGCCCCGGCCCGCGATGTCGATGAGGGCGGCCTTGGCGAGGGGGCCGCGTTCCAGGTCGAAGCCGGTGCCGAACTCCTCCTTCAGGACGCCGTCCAGGTCGGAGCGTTCGACGCGCACCGAGCGCAGCGCGATGCTCCCGTGCTCGTGGATGTGGCTGACCGGTTCGCCGTCGACGGAGGCGAAGGTCGTGCGCAGCGTCTCGTGGCGGGCGGCCAGGGCGGCGAGCGCGTCGCGTACGACGGTGTCGGTGGCGCCCGCGGGCAGCCGCAGCCAGAGGCCGGTGACCCATTCGGGGCTGCCGGGGTTCATCCGGTCCATGAACCACAGGCGGCGCTGGCCGAAGGAGAGGCCGAGCGGGGTGCCGTCGCGCGGTACGGGATTGACCGGCGGGGCGTCGGTGGCCTGGTCGGTGATGAGGGCGGCCTGTGCCGCGACGGTGGTGTCGGTGAGCAGCGACCGGAGCGGGATGTCGGTGCCGGTCGCGGCCCGGAGCTGGTTGGCGAGGCGCGTCAACTGGAGGCTGCTGCCGCCCAGTTGGAAGAAGTCGTCGTGCACGCCGGGCTCGTCGTCGGTGTCGAGGATCTGCTGCCACACGGTGGCGACGAGCCGCTCGGCCGAAGTGCGCGGCGCGAGCCGGGCGGCTGAGCTCCGGCCTTCGCCGAGCCCGAACCGGGTCTTGAGCGTCTGGCGGTCGACCTTGCCGCTGGAGGTCAGCGGGAAGTCGTCGACGGCGACGAAGACGTGCGGGACGTGGGTGTCGGGCAGCGACGCGCGCAGGTGGGCGCGGAGCTCGGACGGCGGAAGTCCGGCGCCGTCGCGGGTCTGTACGTAGGCGACCAGGCGCGCGGTGGCGTCGGTGGTGTGGGCGAGGACCGTCGAGGCCAGTACGCGGGGGTGGGCGGCGAGGGTCGCCTCGACCTCGGCGGGTTCGAGACGGACGCCGTTGACCTTGATCTGGTGGTCGGCCCGATCGACGTACTCCAGCGTGCCCCGGGTGCTCCAGCGCACGAGGTCGCCGGTGCGGTAGAGGCGGCTGCCCGCGGCGCCGTAGGGGTCGGGGACGAAGCGCTCGGCGGTGAGGTCCGGGCGGCCGAGGTAGCCGCGGGCAAGGCCGGCACCGCCGATGTGCAGTTCACCGACGACGCCCGGCGGCACCGGTTCGCCGTCGCGGTTGAGGACGAGGACACGGGTACGTCGGACGGGTCGGCCGATGGCCACCGGGCCGGAGCGCAGCGCCGGGTCGAAGGGGTGCTCGGTGGCGTTGACGGAGCACTCGGTGGGGCCGTAGCTGTTCCAGATCTCGACGTCGGGCAGCGTGGCGAGGACGCGCTGGGCGAGCTCGGCGTGCAGCTGCTCGCCGCCCGAGAACAGCAGCCGCAGCGCGGAGCACTCGCGCAGGCCGGGCTCCTCGACCAGCAGGCGCAGTACGGAGGGCACGGTCTGCAGGACGGTGACGCCGTGGCGTGCGGCCTCGGCAAGCAGGGACGCCGGGTCCTTCTCCGCGTCGGGGCGCGCCATGACGACGGTGGCCGCTGCGACGAGCGGGGCGAACAGCTCCCAGACCGCGGCGTCGAAGGTGACGG
The DNA here is from genome assembly GCF_053606765.1 of Streptomyces sp. NPDC055189. Taxonomy (NCBI): domain Bacteria; kingdom Bacillati; phylum Actinomycetota; class Actinomycetes; order Kitasatosporales; family Streptomycetaceae; genus Streptomyces; species Streptomyces sp. NPDC055189. The sequence goes on along the minus strand of NZ_JBSGSG010000005.1, from coordinate 33,658 downwards.
CGGTCTTGTGCAGCACCCGGTCGCCGGGGCCGAAGCCGTGGCGTTCGGCCATGTACCGGTTGAGGTTGGCGACTCCCTCGTGCGGGACGAGGACGCCCTTGGGCCGGCCCGTGGTGCCGGAGGTGTGCAGGACGTAGGCGATGTGCCCGGCGTCGGCCGGGACGGCGGGCGCGCCGTCGGGCCGGGCGGCGAGCAGGGCGCGGTCGGCGTCGAGGTCGACGACGTGCGGCCCGGCGCCGTCGGCCGCGGCTCCGGTCACGGCGGCGGCCGACGCGCTGTCGACGACGACGGTGCGTGCGCCGGTGTCGCCCAGGATCCATTCGGTGCGCCCGCGCGGATGCGCCGCGTCGAGCGGCACATAGGCGGCCCCCGCCTTCCACACCCCGAGCAGCGCCACCAGGAGATCGGCGCCGCGCCGCACACAGACGCCGACGGGCTCCTCGGGGCGGACGCCGATGCCGATGAGGTGGTGGGCGAGGCGGTTCGCCGCGCGGTCGAGTCGGCCGTACGTGAGGTGTGTGGCGCCCTCGACCACCGCGATCGCGTCAGGGGTGGCGGCGGCCTGGCGCTCGATCAGCGCGTGGGTCGGCGCGAACTCGTCGGTTGAACCGGACTGCTGAGGCTCGGGTGACATCGGAATCCCTTGATGTGTGCGGCGGTGGAGGGCGGTGGGCGGACGGAGCGGCGCCGGTCAGGCGGCGGGCGCGCTCTCCATGCGCTGCCGCAGGCTGCGGGGCCGCATGTCCGTCCAGATCTCCCCGATGTGGGAGAGGCAGGCCTCGCGGGCACCCTCGGTGCCCTCGGCGCGCCAGCCGGCGGGTACGTCGCGGTCGGCGGGCCAGATCGAGTACTGCTCCTCGTCGTTGAGCACCACGCGGTACGTGCGCTCGTCCGTCGGCGCGTCGGCCATGTCAGAACTCCCTGGGTGACGTGGGACCTCACTCGCTGAGCGACGTGGGGGCCTCTGGTGAAACCTCTTCGCCCGTCAGCCTCGGCGGAGTTCTCATACCGGGCCTATATCCGGCCTATACGGCCGAGCTTCACTCTCCGTGCCGATATGGACACCGGCTGCTTTCGGCCAGCAAGGTCCAACTCCCCTGCGCCTTCCGGTTGTACGTCTCGCTGGCACCTGCTAACTTTTTTTGGCACGAGCAAGGAGTCCACATGAACCTCTCCGATCTCAGCGGAGACGAATTGACGAAAGTGCTCGCGGCTCTGTCCAATCCCCATCGGCTGCGAGTAGTTGCCGCCGTGGCCAAGGAACGCAACTACGTGAGCCGCCTGGCTCGCGATCTCGGCATCAGCCGGGCGTTGCTGCAGGTGCATCTGCGCAAGCTGGAGAGTGTCGGACTGGTCTCCTCGACGCTCGAGGTCTCGGAGGACGGGAAGGCGATGAAGTACTACGAAGTCGTGCCGTTCGCCTTGGACCTGACGCCGCGCAGCATCATCCCGGTAGCCGAGACGATCACAATCGCCACCGACGAAAAGGCCGGTCAGGCCCAGGGGGAACGATGAACAACATCTACGATCTGGACGCGATCATCTTCACGCTGGGCGGCCTGCTGCTGCTCGTGCCGGTGATCATCGTGGCCCTGCGCCAACGCGGCAAGACCCAGCGGGCCGAGGCACAGCTCGCCCGCGAGCAGGATTACCGCAGGCTGACCGAACTCGCCGTGACCACCCAGGAACTGACGGACCACAAGCTCACGGACATCGCCGCACAGCTCTCCGACATGCGCTCGCGGGTCGAGTCCATGGAGCGCACCCTCAAGGACGTCGAGTAACACCGAGCCGTACGCGCCGCACGGCGCCCTGTACGCGATCGGTCCGCCGGGCTGCCACCCGACGGACCGGTGAAGAGAAGTCGCTGGAACCCCTTCGCCGGAAAGGAGAGCAGTTCATGCTGCTCAAGAGCAAGTCGACACAGGTCTTGACGGACGGCATAGACCTCCACACCCTCCTTCTTCCGCTCAGCGGCCGGTCCTTGCGGATCGGCCGGGGCCACCTCGGTGAACCCACGCTCGACCTCTACAGCGGGCAGCGGCTTCTGGACACCTTCACCGCGGGCCGGCCGACCGCCTTCTCGCTGCGAAACGCGGTGTACGGTACCGGCACACAGGGCGAATGGACCCTGGCATGGGGCCAGTTGACCCCGGGCACGGACGACCTGCGGCTCGCCTTCCGGCTGCCGCGCACGGTGCACTCCGTATCGCCCGTCACCATCGCCGACCACTTCTGGGTGGCGGAGACCGCAGGCACGTACGACTCGGTCGCGGCCTTCCCGCACCGCGTCAGCCGTGCCACGCACGCCGCTCGCTGACGACGGCCTTTCCGCTCTCTTTTTTTCGCCCTTCCAACCGACCTGAGGAAGAAGCACGATGACGATGCCGTCGAAGAAGTCGATGAAGAAGACCAAGAGCCTGCTGCTCGTCGCCGCGTCCGTCGCCCTCGCCGGCGGCGCTCTCACGGCCTGCGACGGCGAGATCAAGACAGAGAAGTCGCAGTATCAGGTCAATGAGAAAGTGACATCTCTTGGCATCAAGAACTACGGCGGCAGTATCGAAGTGGTCACCGGGGGCGGCTCGGGGATCAGTGTCACCGAGGAGTTCGAGTACACCGACGGAAAGCCTCGTGCCGAGCACGACGTGAAGTCGGGTGAACTCTCCCTGAACGCTCCCGGATGCGAGAACGACGACGCCAGCAAGTGTGGCGTCAATTACACCGTGGAGGTTCCCGCGGGCACCGCCGTGAATCTGGAGACCGGCGGCGGTGACATCACGGTGCGCGGCCTTTCCGGCGACACCGCGGCGAAGACGGGCGGCGGCACCGTACGCGTCAAGGAATCCGGCGCGAAGAAGGTCGACGCGTCCACCGGCGGCGGCAACGTCGACACCTCGTTCACCGGCGCTCCCGACCAGGTCAACGCCGAATCGGGCGGCGGCAACGTCAGCGTGCGACTGCCGGACGGAAAGTACTCCGTGGACGCCAAGACCGATGGCGGCAACCGCGATGTCGGGGTCACGAACACGCCATCCTCCCCGCACAAGGTGAAGGCCCACACCGGCGGCGGCAACGTCACCGTGACGACGACGGACTGACCGGTTTAACGGGCTTCGTCCCGCACACGGCCTTCGCCCCGGGCACGGGCGAAGGCCGTCGGGTATTGATGAATCATCAATTAATGCCCGCCCGCTCCGGCGGCGCACCCGCCCATCCGCACTTCGTGACGCGCGTACCTGCCGGAATGGGTGCGATGCGGGTTACGAAAGAGTTTCGTTGACGTCAAGTGTTTGACAGCACACACTTAGTTCACAGCTCGACGGCGGGGGGCCGTCGAGCCCGGGGGAGGACTTTGTGCGCCGGCTTTCATTCCGACTACTGGGACCACTGGAAGTACACGCCGACGGCAGACCGGTCAGACTTGGCGGCGCCCGCCAGCGCACGATTCTCGCCATGCTTCTGCTCACACCCGACCGCATCGTCTCGCTGGACGACCTGACCGAAGCGGTCTGGGGAGGCACACCTCCGGCCACCGCCCGCAACCAGATCGCCATCTGCGTCACGGCCCTGCGCCGGATCTTCCGCGAGGCCGCCGGCACCGACGACCTGATCAGGACCGACCATCCCGGTTACGCCCTCACCGCCGGCAGCCACCACATCGACCTCCGCGAGCTCGACGAACAGGTCACCGACGCCCGCGCCGCCGTCCGCTCCGGCCGTTTCGCCGAGGGCGCGGACCACTTCGAGCAGGCCATGGCGCTGTGGCGGGGCCGTGCCCTGGAGGGCCTGACCGGTGGCCGCATCGAGGACACCGCGACGGGCCTGACCGAACTGTGGCTGGACGTGAACGAGGAGCACGCGGCCGCGCAGTTGAAGCTCGGCCGCCACCGCTCCCTCATCACCTCCCTCTCCGAGCTGGTCAGGGAGTTCCCGCTGCGTGAACAGGCCCGCGCCCATCTGATGCTGGCCCATCACCGCTCGGGCCGCCGCGCCGAGGCACTGGAGGTCTTCCGTGAGGGACGCCGCGTCCTGGTCGACGAGCTGGGCATCGAGCCCGGTACGGCCCTGCAGGAGCTGCACCATCTGATCCTGAGCGGCGCCGAGGAACTGAACGCTCCGCCCGTCACCCCGGCGCCCGCGCCCGCTCCCGCGGTCCGGCTCAGCACCTCACCGGCCCAGCTGCCCCTGGCATCGGCGTCCTTCACCGGGCGCGCCGCCGAGAGCGCGGTCCTCGACCGGCTCCTCGACGACCGCGGCGAACAGTCGCCGCTGGCCATCGCGGCCATCAGCGGGGTCAGCGGGGTCGGCAAGAGCGCCCTCGCCGTGCACTGGGCGAACAGCGCCACCGACGTCTTCCCCGACGGCCAGCTCTTCATGGACCTGCGCGGCTACCACGAACACGACCAGCCGCTCGGCCCCGGCGCCGTCCTCGACCAGTTCCTGCGCGCCCTCGGCGTGCCGCAGCCGCAGATCCCCGAAGACCCCCAGGAGCGTGCCGCGCTCTACCGCAGCGTCCTCGACGGCAAGCGCGTCCTGATCGTCCTGGACAACGCCCGCTCCTTCGACCAGATCCAGCCCCTGCTGCCCGGCCAGGGCGGCTGCTGCGTCATCATCACGGGCCGGGACGCCCTCGATGACCTCGCCGGTGACTACGCGGCGGTGCGCATCGACCTGAACGTCATGGAGCCCGACGAGGCCGCCGCCATGCTCGGCGCGGTCGTCGGCGCCGAACGGATGGCCGCCGCCCCCGAGGCCACGGCACGCCTGGTCGAGCTCTGCGACCGGCTTCCGCTCGCCCTGCGCATCGCGGGAGCCCGCCTCACCACGCGCCCGCACTGGTCGGTGGGGCAGCTGGTCACCCGCCTGGAGGACCACCGGCGGCGCCTGGACGAACTGAGCCCGGGCGAAAGCGGCGTACGTGCCGGATTCTGGCTGAGCTACCGCAATCTGACCCCGGCCGCCGCCCGTCTGTACCGACGGCTCGGCCTGCTCACCGTCCCCGACTTCGCCGCCTGGGTGGGCGCGGCCGTCCTGGACACGGACATCATCGAGGCCGAGGACCTCATCGAGCAGCTCGTGGACGCCCAGCTCCTGGAGACCTGCCCCGGCCCGCCCGGCGGCCTCACCCACTTCCGCTTCCAGAATCTCCTGCGGCTCTTCGCCTGGGAACGCGCTCAGGCCGAGGACTCGGAGGCGGACCGTGCGGCCGCCCTGGAGCGCGCCTTCGGCACCTGGCTCGCGCTCGCCGACCGAGCCCACGAGATGCTGTACGGGAAGGACCTCACCGAGCACCGCGCGAGCCTGGGCGTCACACTGCCCGCGCACCGCGTGGAGGAACTGCTCACCGAGCCCATCGAATGGTTCGAGGCGGAGCGCGCCGCCATCGTCGACGTCGTCGACCATGCCGCGCAGACCGGCCATGCCGCCCACGCCTGGGCGCTCGCCTCGCGCGCCGTCCCCCTCTTCGAGACCCGCAACTACCTCGACGACTGGCGGGACACCGCCACCCGCGGCCTGGCCGCCGCGCGCGCCGTGGGCGACCCCGTCGGCGAGGGCACCATGCTGCGTTCCCTGGGCACCCTCGCGATCTACCGCCGCCGTTACGAACAAGCGGAGTCCTGGCTCACCCCGGCACTCCCGCTCCTGAAGCGGATGGGCCAGCTGCAGGGCCACGCCATCGCACTGCGCAACCTCGCCCTCTGCTCGCGATTCGGCGGCGACCTGCCCCTGGCCGCGAGCCGCTGCCGCGCCGCCATCGAGGACTTCGAGCGCACCGACGACCTCGCGGGCCGCTCGCACGCACTTGGCCTGCTCGCCCAGATCGAACTGGAAAGCGGCAACGCCGAGTTGGGCATGGAGCTGAGCACCAAGGCGATCGCCGCGAGCCAGGAAGCCGGTTCCTTGCGCGGGCGCGCGCAGAACATCTACCGCCTCGCCGAGGCGCTGCTCCGGGCCGGCGAGGCCAAGCAGGCCGAACAGGCCTGCCTCGAAGTGATCACGATGACGCGCAGCCAGGGCGACGTGCTGGGCGAGGCGCACGGCCTGCGCGGTCTCGGCGAGGCCCAGTGGCGTCAGAACCGCCCGCAGGAAGCGGTGCGGACCCTCACCACCGCGGTGCGCGCCGCCGAGGACGTGCACGACCGGTTCCTGCTCGCCCGTATCGAGACAGATCTCGGCTGCGCCCAGGCGATCCGGGGGAACGACGCGGCGGCCTCCTGGCTGGAAAGGGCCCATGAGGCGTTCCGCTCGATGACCGCGACCTCCTGGCAGGAGTACACGGCGAGGCTGCTCGACGCGGTGCGCACGGCCGGTCCGGGAAAGCCGTCCGTCATGACACTGACCCGCCTGATCGAGAACTGACGGCGACGCGACCACGCACGGAAAAGCCCCGGGCCGATGGCCCGGGGCTTTTCAGGCATGCCGCAGCAGAACGGTCAGGTCCACGGAAGGTCTACGTCCAGGTCCAGGGATATCTCACCGATCACCGGCAGCTCGAGGGAGATTCCCGCCCCCTTGGTCCACGGCAGGTCCCCCTCCGCTGCCTGAGCACTCGCGGGTCCCGCCAACAGTGCGACATTCACGCACGCTGCACCCACGGCAACAGCAAGAAGGGTGCGGAGCTTACGCATTGTGTTTCTCCTCAACGACTGGTCTGATGCGACGTCTTCGACTGTATGGCTCACTCCTATCGACGCCATTTCGGCTCGATTTCGATCCATGGAAATCAAGCCGAAAACCCATGAAAAATGGTGCTGGCTACGCTCTCGCACCATGGAATTCCGAGTGCTTGGCCCAGTGGAAGCACGACGTGGCGGGACCGTGGTCGCGCTCTCCGGTTCGAAGATCCACACGATGCTCGCGGCGCTCCTGATGGCCCGCGGCCGCGTCGTCTCCGACTCCCGGCTGAGCGCGCTGCTCTGGGGCTGTGCGCCGCCGCCCACCGTCAGCGCGCAGATCTGCACGTACGTCTCCCGGCTGCGCAAGCGACTCGGCCCCGACATCGACATCGTCCGCAGGCAGCCCGGCTACGCCCTGCACGCCGAGGACGGCTTCTTCCTCGACGTCGTCGAGTACGAGCGCCTGGACCGGCTCGGCCGCGCCGCCCTCCGGGAGGAGGACCACGAGGGAGCGGGCCGCCTGCTGCGCAAGGCTCTCGGCCTCTGGCAGGGCACGGCGCTCGCCAACGTGACCGAGCACCTCTCGGCGGCCGAACTCCCCCGTCTGGAGGACGAGTACACGACCACTCTGGAAAGCCGTATCGAGGCGGACCTCGCTCTTGGCAGGCACGCGGCGCTCACCTCCGAGCTCACCGGCCTCGTCACCCGCTTCCCGGTCCGCGAACGGCTGCGGGCCCAGCTGATGACTGCCCTCTTCCGCTCCGGCCGGCAGGCCGAGGCGCTGCACGTCTTCCACCAGGGCCGCAAGGTCCTCGCGGAAGAGCTCGGCATCGACCCCGGCAGCGAACTGACGGACATCTACCAGACCGTGCTGCGCGGTGAACCGCAGCGGAGTCTGCTTCCTTCGTACGCCGACGACGTGCCGGACGCCGCCCCTGTGACGCTCAGCGTGGTGCCGGACCCCGTGGCGGAAGCGCCGGCCGAGCAGACCGAGCCCGCCGTACCCGCCCTGCTCCCGCCCGACACCGCGGACTTCACGGGCCGCGACGCCGAACTGGCCGAGATCCAATCGCTGCTGGCCCCCTCGGACCAGGCGGACCGGCCACGCCGGGTGCTGATCACCGGCATGGCGGGCATCGGCAAGACGGCCCTGGCCGTACGGGCCGCGCACTCCTGCGTGCGGTACTTCCCCGACGGTCAGCTCGCCGCGGACCTCTGCCGCCCCGACGGCTCCCCGAAGGACCCGCGCGACGTCCTCACCGAACTGCTGCACGCCCTCGGGGACGAGGCCCCGGCACCGCACGGCGGCGATCACGGCCTGGACGAACTCGTGCGCCGCTACCGCACCCGCACCTTCGGCAAGCGGCTCCTGATCCTGCTCGACAACGCGGCGGGCGGCGACCTGCTCGGCCCGCTGCTGCCCAGCGGGCCCCGGACGGCGGTGCTCATCACCGGCCGCACCCGGCTCGCCGTCGCCGACGGCGCGCACACGGTGGCGCTCGGCCTGCTGGCTCCCGCCGAGTCCCTCGACCTCTTCGCCGCCGTCGCGGGCGGCCGCACCGCCACCGCCGACCCCGACGCCACCAGCCGGATCGTGCAGTTCTGTGCGGGGCTCCCCCTGGCCGTGCGCATCGCGGGCGGCCGCCTCGCCGCACGCCCGCACTGGCCCGCGGCGCGCCTCGCGGCCCGGCTCACCGACCCACGGGCCGGCCTGGCCGAACTGCGCTTCGGCCACCTCGGGCTCGCCGGCACGCTGCGGTCGGCGACGGGGCAGCTCGACGGCCGCCTGCTCGGGCCGCTGCCCGCGCTGGCGCTGCTCGGCGACGGCACGTTCACCGCTCTGGACGCCGCGGGTCTGCTCGCGGAGTCCGAGTCCGGCGCCGAGGAGTTCCTCGAAGCCCTCGTCGACGCCTCACTTCTGGACATCACCGGTGTCAACCGCCGTGACCAGGTGGAGTACCACTTCCACCCCTTGGTGCTGCTGTACCTGCGTTCGCTGGCCGGCCTGGTGCACCGGGAGGACCTCACCGCGTGCTGAACCCGGCAGGACCGATGCGCCACCACCCCGGATCGGGACGTGGCAGCTGCTCCCGGTTTCAACGTGTGTTGAACGGCTTGTCCCGGGCACACAGGAGATGGACCGGTGGTGGCGGGCCGTTGTGGCCCCGCCGTGATGGCGCCACTGATCCTGCAGCTCCCATGGAGGTCGGCGCACTCCCGCTTGATCGGCTCCCATGGTTGAGGCGGGCCGGCCGTGGCCAAGGGGAGCCGCCACGGCCGGGCCCTGCCAGCGGGTTCTCCCGCGGCAGCCGTCCCGCCCCCGCCGGATCCGCTCGCACCCGCCCGGTCGTTGTTCCCGCCCCCGCCGGCTCCGCCCCCCGGCGCCCCGTCCTTGTTACGCCCCCCTAATACGCTCCCGGCCAACCCCCCGGCCCCGGCGCCCCCTCTCCCCCACCATGGGGACACACACTTTGGGGAAGCCGGTGCGGGGGCCCGGCCGCCGCCGCCGCCGCCCCCGCGCCCGCACGCCACGCCGCCGCCTCATCGACTACCCCCGCCACGGCAGACGCGGCATCCGCCGCTGGCTGCCGTCCTGGCGGCAGTGGGCAGGATCCCTCGGCCTCGGCGTCTGCGCCATCGTCTGCCTCTTCGCCGTCGTGTATCTCTCCGTCGACATCCCCGACGAGAACGCGGCCGCCCGGCGCGAGGCCAACGTCTACTACTGGGCCGACGGCACCCAGATGGTGAGCACCGGCGAGGTGAACCGGCAGAACGTCCGGCTCTCGGAGATACCCGATGCCGTCGAGAACGCCGTCATCGCAGCCGAGAACGACACCTTCTACAGCGACTCCGGCGTCTCGCCCAAGGGCCTGGCCCGCGCCGCCGTCAACATGGTCCGCGGCCAGGAGACGCAGGGCGGGTCCACCATCACCCAGCAGTACGTGAAGAACACCTACCTCTCCCAGGACCAGACGGTGACCCGGAAGGTCAAGGAGTTCGTCATCGCGTTGAAGGTGGACCAGCGCAAGACCAAGCAGGACATCCTCCAGGGGTACCTCAACACCAGCTGGTTCGGACGCGGCGCCTACGGCATCGAAGCCGCCGCCCACGCCTACTACGGGATCCCCGCCAAGGAACTCGACGCCGGTCAGGGCGCCGCCCTCGCCGCCCTCCTGAAGGGCGCCGAGCAGTACGACCCGTCCGCGAGCCGCGCCAATCACCGGCGCAGCGTGGCCCGTTGGAAGTGGATCCTCGACCGGCAGGTCAAGGCCGGGCTCATGAAGCCCGAAGCGCGCGCGAAGTTCACGACTTACCCCGAGCCCCACAAACAGTCCCGGGCCACCAGCCTGGGCGGGCAGACCGGCTATCTCGTCGACGCCGCCAACAAGTACATCAAGCAGCACACCTCCCTGACCGACAAGGACCTCGCCCTCGGCGGCTACAAGATCCACACCACCTTCGACAAGGAGAAGGTGCGGCGCCTGAGGTGCGCGGTCGAGCGCGTACTCGACCGCGACATCGACCCCGGGAAGCGTGCCGCCGACAAGGGCGTGCAGGTGGGCGCCGCCTCCGTACGACCGGACGACGGCGCCATCGTCGCCCTGTACGGAGGCGCCGACGCCACCAAGCACTTCACCAACAATGCCGACACCTCCGGCGTCCCCGTCGGGTCCGCCTTCAAGCCCTTCGTCCTTGCCGCCGCCCTTGAGCACGGCACTCGTGCATCGGCGGGGCGCGACGCCCCGTGGCAGACGGTGTCGGCCGAGAGCTTCTACGACGACGGCGGCCGGTTGCTGGGCCTAGCCGTGCCCACCGGGGTCACCGGGGGCACCACGCCCGCCACCCCCGGCGGCCGGCCCGACGACTCCCACCCCACCCTGCGCCAGGCCCTGGCGAAGAGCGGCAACGCCACCTACATGCGTCTAGGCAAGGATGTCGGGTGGGACCGGGTGCGGAGCACCGCCGTCGCCTCCGGGCTGCTCGAAGGGAGCATGGCGCGCCTGGAGAAGACCTTCCCCGTCGGTACGTCGACCCCCAGCGCGATCCGCATGGCCGGGGCCTACGGAACCTTCGTCAATCGCGGCCTGCAGCACGATCCCTACTCGGTGACCAAGGTCGTCAAGGACGACGTGACCGTCGACGGGCTCGCGCGGCCGGGTGCGCGGCGCGCCCTCGACCCGGACGTGGCCGACGAAACCGCCGACGCGATGCGGGGCGTCGGCATGTCCTCCGTCGAACGGCCGGTCGTCGCGGGGCGCACCGGCGACCAGGACCGCCTCCGGTCGGCCTGGTTCACCGCAACCACCGAGGACCTTTCGACCGCCGTGACGATGTTCCGCACCAGCCCCGACGAGCCGCAGCTGCTGCCCATGTCGGGCGTGGGCGGCGCCAAATCCCAGCACGGGAACGTCTTTCCGGTGCGGATCTGGCGGGATTACCTGAAGGAGGAGCTGAAGGGCGACCTGAAGGCGTACGCGAAGTACCCCGTCGCACACGGCAGTTCCCGCTAGCTCCGCCCGGGGTGCACCCCGGGCTCATCCTCAGGTCTCTTCCCCCGGCCCCCGGCCTGCTGCCATCGTTCCGATATGTATCCCTATGGGCCACCGCCCGGGCCGCCGCCCCGTATCGACGCGGGAGAACTGCGGCCCCGGCGGCGGTGGTTCGTCGTCGCGGGGCTCATCGCGGCCCTCTGTGTGGGCATCGGCATCGCGAGCTTCGTGATGACGCTGACCTCGACGGTGGACTCCGTCGACGACAGCGAGGCGTTCACCAGCGGGCAGTCCGTCACGCTGCGGATCGGCCCCGACGACGCCGCCGCCATCTACGTACGCAGCCCGTTCATCTCCCGCGCGCACTGCGAGGTGGTCTCCGCTCCCGCCGGCTCCGTACCGCGCGTGACCACGCCCGACAGCACGTTCACCGTGACCAAGGGCAGCGTCGAGTGGCAGCGGGTGTTCGTGCTCAAGGCGGACACCGCCGCGGACTACCGCGTGCAGTGCGACGACCCGCGCGGCGCCCTCACCTTCGCACCGGGCGACGACGCCGACTTCGCCTCCTTCGTCGGCGGCATAGTCGTGACCGTGGTCGTGCCGCTCCTCGGCCTCCTCGCGGGCGCCGGTATCGCGATCATCGTGGGGGTACGACGCGGCAGGCACCGCCGGTGGCTGGAGGCACAGGCGTACTACGGCCGTTGACCTTCCCCCAGGGGCAGAGCCCATCGTCCTGCGTGCCGGGCCGAGGGGCCCGGTGACGGAGGATGCCCCCATGGACGCGCACGCACCGCAGGGCCGGCAGCCGAACGACGAACCGCTGCTCACCATCGGCGAGTTCGCCGCCCGGGCACGGCTCTCGCCCAAGGCCCTGCGCCTGTACGACCGCCTCGGCCTGCTGACCCCCGCGTACGTCGACGGGTCCACCGGCTACCGCCACTACCGCGCGGCCCAGGTGGAGCACGCCCGCACCGTCGTCCTGCTGCGCCGTCTCGGCATGCCGCTCGCGGACATCGCCGCGACGGTACGGCTCGACGGCGAGGGAGCGGGGCAGGCGGTCGCCGCGTACTGGGCGGGCGTCGAGGAACGGCATGCGGAGCAGCGCACGCTCGTGGGGTACCTCCGTGGACGACTGTCCGGAAGAGGTTGTGAGATGTACGGGAAAGACTTCGAGATCAAGACCGTCGACGTGCCGGAGCAGTACGTGATCTGCGAGAGCAGGCACCTCCTTGCCGAGGAGCTGCCGGTCTGGATCGGCGCGTCGACGCAGCGCCTGGAGGAAGCGGCCGAGAGGGAGTGCGGTGGCGTCGCGGCGTCGCCGTTCGTCGTCTACCACTCCGAGGTGACCCAGGACAGCGACGGCCCCGCGGAGGCGTGCGTCCCGGTCAGGGACGCGGAGGCGGCGCGGGCGTGGGCGCAGAAGGCGGACGGCCGGCGTGGCACCGGCTTCCGGGTGGAGCCCGCACACCGGCTCGCCTACACCCGCATCACCAAGGCCCAGGTCTCCTATCCGCAGATCATCGGCGCGTTCGATGCGGTGGAGGCGTGGGTGGCCCGCGAAGGACTGCGGGTCGCGGGAGCGTGCCGCGAGATCTACTTCGTGGAGTGGGACTCGGCAGGGCCGGAAGATCAGGTGTGCGACGTGGCGTTCCCGGTGGCCCCGGCGGACGGGACGGCGTGAGCCGCTAGTGGTGTGAGCCGCCAGTGGCGTGCGGGCAGGGAAATCTCCCTGCCCGCATCTCCTAGCGCAGGCTCTCGCGCATCTCTTCCGGGCAGGCCGTGCCGCGCGGGAGCTGGTAGGGCGCGCCGAGGCGGTAGACACCGGGGCCCGGAGCGAGCAGCTCGGTCCACTTGTCGCCCTCGGCGTCCTCCTCGGCCTCCATCAGACAGCCGTTGACGTTGTCGAATTTCTTGGGCGCGTTCTCGTCGAGCTCCTGCTGCCGCTTGGACTCCTCGGTCTCCTTCGGACCCTCCACGCCCTTGCCCTCGGCGTCGACGATGCTGAGCCAGGGCGAGTAAGGGACGCGGATCAGGACGCGGCCCGCCTTCTTCACCTCGATCGTCATGCCGCCCGCCTCGGCACGGTCGACGACCGCGGGCGGATCGGCAAGCGGGGTCGGGTCGGTGACCTCGTACAGCTGCCAGTTGGAGTCGACCCACACCTGCTTCAGGTACGGCAGGCCCCGCTCGACCAGCTTGGCCTCGCGCTTGCCGCCGTCGCCGTCGGGCTCTCCGTTGGGCACCACGACGTAATGCACGGCCCAGCGCTGGAGCCACTCGTGGTAGTTCGCGGAGTTGAGGGTGTCGTCGTAGAAGAGGGGGTTGCGCTCCATGTCCGCCTGGCGGTTCCAGCCGCGGGCGAGGTTCACGTACGGGGAGAGCGCGGAGGCCTCGCGGTGGCTGCGCGCGGGGATGACCTCGACGCGGCCCTTCTCCGCGCCGACCTCCTGCAGCTCGTTGACGAGCGGCGCGAGCTCGCGCGTCCAGGAGGCGACGGGCGTGGTGTGCACCGCGTCGTCGCCCGCCTTGTAACCGACCCAGCCGACGAAGCCGACGAGCGCCACGACGACCACGTACCACTTGCGGGTCTTCGGTACGGCGAACGGCAGCGCCGCGAGCAGCGCGACGGCCGAGAAGGACATCGCGAGGCGGGTGATGTTGGAGCCGATCTGCGAGTTGATCAGCCAGACACCGAGCACGAAGGCGGCGTACACGACCGTCGTGATCCGTACGGTCTTCCACTCCTTCGGTACGGCGAAGTAGACGAACGCGGAGTAGAGCAGCGGCAGCGAGGCCGATCCGAACGACATCGGCTGCGTGCCGGAGAAGGGGAAGAGCCAGGCGGAGATGCCCACGACGACGGCGGGCGCGAGGCCGAGCGCGTACGCGCCGGGGTAGCGCTTGCTGAGGAACAGGGCGACGGCGACCATGCCCACGAAGAGCCCGGCCACCGGGCTTCCCATCGTGGCGAGGGCGGCGAAGGGCGCCGCCACCAGGGCCTTCGCCCACCGCTTGTAGCGCCAGCGGTAGGGCCAGCAGAAGACGGCGGCGACCGCCATCAGCGCGAACATCTGCCCGAGGCCGTACGTCACGCGGCCCGACACCGCGTTGCAGAACAGCGCGAAGACACCCGCCATCGCGGGCCACAGGGGCTGCTTCACCGCGCGGCTGCGGACCAGGATCATCGTGAGCATCGCCGCGGAGATCGTCCCGGCGATCATCATCGTGGTCCGGACGCCGAGCACCGACATCAGATACGGCGAGACGACGCTGTACGACACCGGGTGCATCCCGCCGTACCAGGCGAGGTTGTACGCGGAGTCGGGGTGCCGTCCGACGAACTCGGCCCAGGCGTCCTGCGCGGCGAGGTCTCCGCCGCTGTTGGCGAAGATGAAGAACCACAGGATGTGCAGGACGGCCGCGGTGCCGGTCGCGATGGTCACGGGGTGGAGCAGGAACCGCTTCCAGGCGGGCGCCTCTTCGGGTTCCACGGGGGCGCTGCGCTGGGCGGGCAGCTTTATTCGCGCCCCGGTGCGGGTGCCGCCACCGGTGCCGGAATCAGGATCGGCGTCGTCGGCTCGCGTCGGCTCCGCTGTGGCCACTTGCGGCACTCCCCGTGTCGTTCTGTCCGTCCGGGGGGCCGTGCCAGGAGGTCCGTCCCGGAACACCCCGTCACTCAGCCCCGGCATACTCCCCCGAACTTGTGACGCTAGCACGCACCGCCCGAAGGGTGCCGGGGGCGGTGGCCCCCTCCGGGCGGGTTCGGCCGAGCACGGCCAAAGCACGGGCGTGGGCGGCGGCTTGCGCCTCCGCCCACGCCTGCGTACTGCTGCTGTCTACCGCTGCCGCGGGTGTCAGCCGACGCGCGTGAGCTTGGCTCCGAAGCCCGGCTCTGCGAGGTCCTCCTGGAGCGCGACGGGCACCTCCACGGCGCCGTCCTTGCCGTCGCCGACGCTCAGCACGCCCACCTTGGTTCCGGCCTTCGCCGAGTGCGGGACCGTCTGACCGTCCGCGTCGTCGAGCTTCAGCTTCACGGTCAGGCCCGACCAGCCCGCGGCGGTGACGTCCTTGGTGGCGACGACCGGGGTCGTGCCGCCCAGGCCGTCGTCGACCTCGCCGACGACATCACCCTTCTTCACGATCTTCTTGGCCTTGAGCGCGTCCTGGCCGGCCTCGATGAGCTTGCGGGTGACCCCGGTGACCTCGTCGATGTTGGCCGTGCCGTTGTCCCCGTACTGGCCGAGGGCGGCACCGATGATCGTGCGGGTCTCGCCGCCGACCTTCTGCTCCGCGGCGAAGAGGATGTTGCCGCCCGCCGCGGTGGTGGTGCCGGTCTTGATGCCGATGGCGACCGTCGGGACGAGCCCGAAGAAGTTGTTCTGCTTGTCGCCGTTGAGGTCCTTGTAGCTGGGCTGGCGGGAGATCTCGTTGAAGACCGGGTCCTCCATCGCGGCCCGGCCCAGCTTCACGAGGTCCTCGGCGGTGGAGACGGTCGTCTTGTCGAGGCCGCTGGGGTCCGTGTAGTGGGTGTTCTTCATGCCGAGTTCCTTGGCCGTCTTGTTCATCTTCGCGACGAACTCGTCCTCGGAATCGCTCTTGCTGTCCCAGCGGGCGAGCAGCTTGGCGATGTTGTTCGCGGACGGCAGCATGACCGCCTGGAGCGCCTCGTACTGCCTGATCTTCTGGCCCTCGGAAACCTTGACGACCGACTCGTTCTCCGCCTTGCCCGTCTCGTAGTGCTTCTCCGCGGCGGCGTCGACCGGGATGTTCGGGCCGTTGTTGCCCGGCTTCAGCGGGTGGTCGCGCAGGACGAGGTAGACCGTCATGACCTTGGCGATGCTCGCGATCGGCACGGGCTTCTGGTCGCCGGACGTACCGAACGTCCCGATGCCGTTGACGTCCATCGCCGCCTGGCCCTCACCCGGCCACGGCATGGACGGCTTCGCGCCCTCGAAGGAGACGGTCTCCTTCGCGGTGAGCGTCAGGGTGGGCGTCGGCAGCGGGCGGACAGCCTGTACGACCGCAAAGACGATCACCAGAAGCAGCACCAGCGGCGTCCACACCTTGACTCGCCGCACGGTGGTGCGGACCCGGGTCTCGGGCGGCGGCGGGGTGTTGGTCAGCTCGGCGAGCAGGTCGAGCGGGGGTCGCGGAGGGAGCGGCTGCTGGGTGGTGCGCTCCGGGCCTACGTTGCCTTTTTCGGGCGTGGTCGCCTTGGCTGCGGGGGTCGCGGGGGCTGCGGGGGCTGCGGGGGTCGCCGGGGGCAGCGCGCCGCCGCGGGGCGGGGCGCTGTCCAGCGGCTTGAGCGCGACGAACTTGCTGGTGCGCTCGGCATCGCCCTCCGGCTTTGCAGCGGGCTTTGCATCAGGCTTTGCTTCAGGCTTCGCCTCAGCCTTGTCGGCGACCTTGCCCTCGGGCTTCTCGGCCCCTGGCTTGTGGTCGCCGATCTTGAGCATGGTGGTCGGCTGGTCGACGGCCTTGCCCTTCGGGGGCAGCGCCTTGAAAACGGCGGTGGCCTGGTCGACTCCGCCGGTGGGGGCCTTGTCGTCGTCGGCGGCTTCGGAGGCGTCGTCGGCCTTGTCGGAGGCGTCCTCGTCCTCGGCGTCGGCGCCCTTCGAGGGGTCCTCGCCGGCGGCGGGCTTGTCGGCACCGTCGGGGACGGCGTCCTCGGCACTGTCCGCCGCGTCACCCTCCCCGGAGGAGCCGTCCGCGCTGTCGGCCACAGCGGCGTCTGCGCTCCCGGAAGGGCCGTCCGCGCCCGCAGGCTCATCGGCCGCGCTGTCGGCGGCATCCGACGTGTCGACGCCCCCGGAGGACCCCTCCGCGCCCGCAGGCTCGCCCACGGCGCCACCGCTGCTGTCCACGGCGTCGGCTACGTCGGGGTCAGCGTCGGTGTCGGCCTTCTCGGAGGAACCCTCCGCGTCCGCGGATTCACCGGACGCGCTGTCGGTGCTGTCCGCCACGTCGGCTTCGCCGGAGTCGGTGCTGACGTCCCCGGAGGAACCATTCGCCCCCGCGGACCCGCCGGACGCGCTTTCGGCGCCGTCGGCGTCCCCGGAGGACCCCTCCGCGTCCGCAGGCTCATCAGCCGCACTGCCGGAACTGTCCGCGTCGTCGGCTTTGCCCGAGTCAGTGTCGGCGTCGGCGTCGGCCTCCCCGGAGGAACCCCCCGCGTCAGCGGGCTCTTCGGCCGCACTGCCGGTCGAAGCCTCAGCCTCGTCGGCAGCCGGGGCGTCGTCGCCGGAGGCAGCCGCCTCGCCGGGCGCAGGCGCCTTCTCCGCGCCCTCAGGAACCTCGTCGTCCGCCGTTGCCACCCACGCCGCCACAGCGGCCCGCAGCCGCGCGTCGCCGTTCTCCGCGCCCTTGGACCCGCTCCCGGCGCCCTTGGCGCCCTCAGCGGAGTCGCCGGAGCCCCCGGAGTCCTTGGAACCGGACGCCGCCGCGTCCTTCACCGCCTTCGTCGAGAAGACCGCCGTCGCCTGGTCCTCGCGCGCCGCGGGGACCTCGCGGGCCACCGCGAGGCGCGGGTCGCGTTCCTCCGGCGACTGCGCCGGAACGGACGGTTCTGACCCAGTCGGGTTCCCCGACGACTTCCGCTGCTTCGACCTGTCGGGGGTCTCGCCCGCCACCGATGCCTCCTCGTACGCCATGCCGCTCGCGTTGCCGTTGCGCCAAAACACGGCCGGACCCGCTGTCCGAACCATGTACCAGTGTCCTGTGTGGGGGCTTAACCCCCGTGGTAGACGAGAACGACATACCTACTGGTTCCCGTACTTACCGGTCACGCACTCTCGACAGACCAATGTGAGAGGGGTCACCCTGTCATTCATCCACGCGGGGAGGCATGGATGGGCAGGAGCCGCAGAACAATTCCGGAGGAGCTTCTGCTGCTCGCTTTGGACCCGGCCACGGGTACCACAGCGCAGCCGCAGTCGCTCGACCTCGGTCTGGCCGGAGCACAGCTAGTGGAGCTGGCGCTGGCCGGACGGATAGCCCCAGACGGGGATCGTATCGCCGTGGTGATGCCACGGCCGACCGGAGATCCGACTCTGGACTCCGCACTGGAACTGCTGCGCAGGCGCGGCAGCCCGGTTCGGGCAGTCCACTGGATTGGCGGGCCCCGACTGGGGCTGCGCCAGATTTACCTCGCGCACCTGGAGCGGTGCGGCATGGTGCATGCCGTTTCGGGCCAGATGTGCGGAGTGCTGCCGACGACTCGCTATCAAGCGACGGACACGGCAATCAGCCGGGACATCAGGTCCCGGCTGGACAGTGCGATCCGCACCGGCGTCCCGCCGGACCCGCGGACCGCGGCGCTCGCCGCGCTCGCTCACGCAGTGGGACTCGGCAAGCACCTCTACCCCGGCAACGAAGGGCGTTCATCGCGCTCCCGTCTCCGGGACCTGATCAGGCACGACCCGATGGGCGGCCTCGTGGCACACGCCGTGATGGACGTCCAGAACGGCGTGGCCGCTCAGCCGCGCCGCAGTCCGGCCCCAGCGGGTCCGGGCGGGCCGGGCGGACCAGGTGGACCTGGCGGTGGCCGACAGCCGGCCAGGACCGCTCCGGAACCCGGCGGGGTTCCGATGCAGCCGCGCCGCGGATCCATGGCACGTGCCGTGGCCCACTGAGGCAGGTCGCAACAGCAACTCCGCACCGCAGTTAAGGCAGCAAAAGCAGTAAAAGCAGTAAAAGAAACAGAGACCGACCGCAGCATCGGCAACAGCAACGCCGCACCGCAGTCCCCCAGACCCGGTACGGGAGCCGCTGGGCCGCGCGGGGCACTGGCACCGGGACGTCCGGACGACGACACCGGTACCGCCGCCCCGCGCGGCCGCACTTCTTGGCGCCGTGCAGCCGGGCCGCACCCTTCACAGCAGTCCTCACGTCCTTCTTCGCGTCGCAGTGCGCTCCGCACTTCACATCCGCTGTTTCCCAGCGGTGCGCGACACGTTGGTGGCACTCTGCTGAACAGCAGATACGCAAAGTAGAGGCATGTAGTCGGAGGTGCACGTCCGTGGCGTCCAACGTCAATCCCACCGTCAGGCGACGCCGGTTGGGCCAGGAGCTCCGCAGGCTCCGTGAGCTCAAGGGCATGACGGCCGAGGAGGTCGCCGAGCGCCTGCTGGTCTCGCAGTCGAAGATCAGCCGTCTCGAGAACGGCCGCCGTTCGATCAGCCAGCGCGACGTCCGCGATCTCTGCGGCGTCTACGAGGTCGAGGACCACCGCATCGTCGACTCCCTCATGCAGATGGCCAAGGACTCCCGCCAGCAGGGCTGGTGGCACTCCTTCGGCGACATCCCGTACAGCGTCTACATCGGTCTGGAGACGGACGCCGCGTCCCTGCGCGTGTACGACCCGCAGGTCGTCCCCGGACTGCTCCAGACCCGGGCCTACGCGGAGGCCCTCATCACCGGCGCGCTGCCGGAGACCACGCCGACGGACATCGAGAAGCGCGTCCAGGTCCGGGTCCGCCGACAGGAGCGCATCAACGCGCCGGAGAACCCGCTGCGCCTGTGGACCGTCCTGGACGAGTCCGCGCTGCGCCGCGTGGTCGGCTCCCGGCATCTGATGCGCGACCAGCTGGAGCACCTCGTGGAGCAGTCCCAACTGCCGCACGTGACCGTCCAGGTGATCCCGTTCGAGATGGGCGCGCACCCGGGCCTCAACGGCCAGTACGCGATTCTCGAATTCCCGGACGCCGCGGATTCCAGCGTGGTCTACATCGAGGGCGTCACGAGCGACCTCTATCTGGAGAAGGCGAACGACGTGCAGCAGTACAGCGTGATGTACGAGCATCTCCGGGCCCAGGCACTGAATGTGGATCAATCGCGCCAACTCATTGCAGACATCGCGAAAGAGTATGCAAGGTAGTGCATACACCGCACATCTGACGGCCCTCCGCGAAGAAGCGACGCACGGTACACCTAAGCCTCGGCGAGGCGGAAGACCCCACTGGAATATGCCATCCGGTCGAGTGAACGCTCCCTTCACTCGGCGATGTTGGCGAGTAGCGTCATTCACGCCATCAAGCAACATCAGTTGGCGCAACCGCTCTTGGCGGTGACCGAAACTCAACAACTGGGCGAACCGGAGTAACCATGGCAATTCATCAGGGCGCTACGAATACGTGGGTAAAGTCCTCGTATTCCACGGGAAACGGCGCATGCGTCGAGGTCAAGTCCCCCCTTTCCGCAGCGATTTCGGTGCGGGACTCAAAGGTCACCGAGGGGCCCGTCCTCGCCTTTCCCTCGGCGTCGTGGAGCGCGTTCGTCTCCGAGGTCGGCCGGGAGACGTCACACCTCGGCTGATACGCGTCCCGTTGCGCATCAGCACCACAGGATCAGCGAGAGATCAACAACCGCATAAGCAGAACCGATTGAGCCCTCTCGACTGGCCCGCCGTCCCGGCCGAGGGGGCTCGGCCCGTCCCGGATCCTCCAAGGGCTACCGCAGCTGATCGACGTACGTGTCGGTCCCCGGCACCGTGGGAATGAACGGCGCCACCAGCTCCACCCTCCCCAGCCCCGATTCCGCGACCGCGTCCGCCCGACCGGCGAAATGCTCCTGCCAGCACTCCCGCGGATCGGCCTGCAGGAACCACAGCAGCGTCAGCCGCGTGTCGACGCCCTCCACCTGCTTCACGTACGTCATGCGGTCCCCCGGCAGCGGAGTCGGCCGGAAGATCGTCACCATCGCGGCGGGCGACCCGGCGAGTGCGCGCGGCAGCTGCTTGGCCCGCAGCCACTCGAGCAGTTCCTCCCGCTGCTCGCCCGAATCGGCGTCCACGAC
This sequence comes from Streptomyces sp. NPDC055189, assembly GCF_053606765.1. NCBI lineage: Bacteria > Bacillati > Actinomycetota > Actinomycetes > Kitasatosporales > Streptomycetaceae > Streptomyces > Streptomyces sp. NPDC055189. The sequence continues at coordinate 12,759 of NZ_JBSGSG010000005.1, read as the reverse complement.
TTCGAGCACCAGGCCCCGGTAGGGGTGGTCGAGCGCGTGGAAGTCGCGGGGCCCGGCCGCGCCGTCGCGGTAGACGGTGGCCTCGTGGTCCTGGAAGGCCGTGAACACGTGCGTGCGGTCCTGGTAGACGCGGCCGTCGCGGTTCAGGCGCTTGTTGATGCCGACGGTCCACTTCATGTGGTCGTCGTAGCGGCCCTCGGTGACCCAGTACGTGGAGAGGTAGCAGCCCGCGGTCACGGGCTGGGCGACCGCCGATTTCTCGGGGTATCGCAGGAGTTGCAGCTCCCGGGGAGCGACCCAGCGGCGGCCCGCGTACATCCAGGGCATCGCCATCGCGCCGGCGTAGTAGTGATCGTCCTCGTACCAGCGGTTGTACGCGTACTCGTGGCCCGGATGCGGTTCGACCATGGTGATCAGGGCGTGGCCCGGATGCACTCCGTACGGGCCGAGGGCGGCCAGCTCGCCGTAGACCTCACTGCGGGTGGCGTCGCGCGCGTTCTCGCGGGTGTCGTCACTCATGCCTCTCCCCTTCCTCCCTCTTCCTTCCTCCGGTGGTCGCCCATACTCTGACGCCCCGTCAGCAAAACTGCCAGAGTCGGGAGGCGCCCCATGCACTCGCTCCTCGAAGGAAAGACCGTCGTCGTCTCGGGAGTAGGTGCCGGTCTCGGCCATCAGGTGGCGGCCGCCGTCGTACGGGACGGAGGCCGCGCGGTCCTCGGGGCGCGCACGGAGGCGAACCTCGCCAAGTCGGCCGCGGAGATCGATCCCGAGGGGACGTGCACGGCCTACCGCCCGACCGACATCACCGACGAGTCCCAGTGCGAGGCCCTGGCCGAACTGGCGCGGGAGCGCTTCGGCGGGATCGACGCCGTGGTCCACGTGGCCGCCTGGGACAGCTACTTCGGAGGCGTACAGGACGCGGACTTCGCGACCTGGCAGCAGGTCATCGACGTCAATCTGCTCGGCACGCTGCGGATGACGCGGGCCTGTCTGCCCGCGCTGAAGGAACGCGGCGGCTCGGTGGTGTTCATCGGCACGCAGTCGGCCGTCGCGTCGCCCTCGCAGGTGCGGCAGGCGGCCTACGCGGCGTCGAAGGGCGCGCTGACCTCGGCGATGTACTCCCTGGCGCACGAGGTGGGGCCCGACCGGATCCGGGTCAACACGGTGCTGCCCGGCTGGATGTGGGGTCCGCCGGTCGAGGCGTACGTCCAGTTCACCGCGCACACCGAGGGGGTGCCGGAGGACGAGGTGCGGGGCCGCCTCGCGGAGCGGATGGCGCTGCCGGACCTCGCGACGGACGGGGACGTGGCGGACGCGGCGGTGTTCCTGGCGTCGGACAGGGCGCGGGCGATCACGGGGCAGTCGCTCCTGGTGAACGCGGGGGAGCTGATGCGGTAGGCACCGCGCCGCCGAACTGATCACGGCTGTACGGACCTTGGGTTCCGTACAGCCGTTTTGCGTGCTTTCGCGCTCTCCGGAGATCCCACGGCAGGATCAAGGATGTGAACGCAGGTCAGCAAACAGAACGATTTTACTCGCTCTTGACCTCACGGGCGGTTGTCCGCACCGTGCGCCCGAACCCACCATGAGCGGGCACTTCAAGGCCGCCCACGTCCCTTATGACACGAAACTGGCGAAGTGCACGGCATTTCAGCGCAGTTCACAAGGCGGACCCCTGGAGGGGGCACATGAACAGTCTCGACTGGGCCGTGCTCATCGGCTACTTCGGAATCATGGTCGCGATCGGCGTCTGGTCGCACAAGCGCGTGGACAACGTCAGCGACTTCTTCACCGCGGGCGGCAAGATGCCCTGGTGGCTGTCCGGCATCTCGCACCACATGTCCGGCTACAGCGCGGTGATGTTCACCGGGTACGCGGGCATCGCGTACACGTACGGCGTCACGTCCTTCATCACCTGGTCGTTCCCGATCGCGCTCGGCATCGCCATCGGCTCGAAGCTCTTCGCGCCCCGCATCAACCGGCTGCGCGGACGGCTGCACGTGGCATCGCCGCTCGAGTACCTCAAGAACCGCTACAACCTGAAGACCCAGCAGGCGCTCGCCTGGTCCGGGATGCTCCTGAAGATCGTGGACGTGGCCGCCAAGTGGGCCGCCATCTCCACGCTGCTCTCCGTCTTCACCGGTATCTCCATCAACCAGGGCATCCTGATCACCGGCGTGATCACCGCCATCTACTGCACCATCGGCGGTCTGTGGGCCGACGCACTGACCGAGCTCGGCCAGTTCATCATCCAGCTCCTGGCCGGTGTCGCGATGTTCGTGGCCGTGGTGGCCAAGCTCGGCGACCACGGCGGCTTCTTCGGGGTGTGGGACGAGCCCGAGCTGGCCGGACACGGGAAACCGCTGGTCGGGCCGTACGGAACGGTCTTCCTGCTGGCGTTCCTCTTCATCAAGCTCTTCGAGTACAACGGCGGCATGCTCAACCAGGCCCAGCGCTACATGGCCACGGCGACTCCCCGCGAGGCCGCGCGCTCGGCCCGGCTCTCCGCGATCCTGTGGCTGGTCTGGCCGGTCGTCCTCTTCTTCCCCATGTGGATGTCACCGCTCCTGGTCGACGCGAAGGCGCCCGACGGCTCCGACTCGTACGCCCTGATGACCGAACAGCTCTTGCCGCACGGCCTGTTGGGCCTGGTCATCGTCGGCTTCTTCTCCCACACGATGGCCATGTGCTCATCGGACGCCAACGCGATCGCTGCGGTGTTCACGCGGGACGTGGCGCCGGTGGTGTCCAAGGCGGCCAGGGGCTGGAACGACCGCAAGGGCCTGATCGCGGCGCGTCTGACCACCGTGATCTTCCTGGGCCTCTCGATGGCGGTGGCCACCCAGGTCAACTCGCCCACGTTCAAGGACATCATCACGGTCGTCATCAAGTGGGTGGCCGGTCTGATGGGTCCGATCGCGATCCCGATGATGCTGGGTCTGCTGCGTACGTTCCGCAAGTCGGGACCGACGGCCGCGCTCACCAGCTGGTCGATGGGTCTGCTCGCCTTCTGGCTGGTCAACTACCCGATCAACTGGGCCGTCGAGGGCGGGGTGCCCCTGGAGTACCAGGTCTCGATCCCGCTCGCGGTCTCGCTGGTCCTCTACATCCTGGTCGGCTACCTGAAGCCGGAGGACACTCCGGAGCGGGACGCGCTCATCGAGAAGATCAATACGGATGGGGATGGGGATGGCTCCGCCGGTTCAGCAGTTGTTCCGCCCCCGGCGGAGGATGCGGACGGTGTCGTGACCCCGCAGGAGCGGTTGCCGTAAATCACCGGCTTCGCCGAGTTCGTCCTCAAACGCCGGACGGGCTGATCACATCAGCCCGTCCGGTGTCGTCCTTCCCTCTTCACGCCCGCGGATACCGCGCCAACCACCCCGGCGACGAAACCGCAGGCCCGTGCAGTGCCGGACCCTGTGTCATCTCCATCGCGAAGTCGTCGGCCAGTTCGAGGATCGTCGCCCGGCCCTCCAGCTCGGTGAGCCAGCCCGGAGGCAGCGCGGTCTCGCCGTGCAGCGCGCCGAGGAGCGCACCGCACAAGCTGCCCGCGGCAGCCGACGCGCCCCCGTGGTTGACGGCGAGGCGCAGCCCGTGGCGGATGTCGTCGCCGACCAGGGCGCAGTAGACCGCCCCGGCGAGCACGCCCTCCGCCGAGCCGTCCCCCACCAGCTCCTCCACCCGTACGGGAGACGGCATCCCCTGCCGGACGGCCCCGAGCGCGTGCTTCAGGGCGTCCGTGACGGGCTGGTGGCCGGGGCGGGCGGCCAGCAGGGCGAGCGTCCGCTGGATGGCGCCGTCCAGGGACTCCCCGCGGGCGAGGCCGTGCACGAGGACGGTGTGCGCGCCGGCCGCGAGGTAGGCGGTGGGGTGGCCGTGCGTCTGTACCGCGCACTCCACGGCCAGCTGGAGCACCAGCTGCGGCTCCCAGCCGACCAGGAGCCCGAAGGGAGCGGACCGGGTGACGGCCTCCGCCCCCTTCTCCGCCGGATTCTTGGGGGCTTCGAGCGTCCCCATGGTGTCGTCCCCGAGCCCCACCAGGCAGGCACGGGCGGGCGAGCGGCGCGAGTAGAGCCACTCCTCGCGGGCCAGCCAGCCGTCCTCCTTGCGCCGCTCGTCGGGTCCCCAGTCCCTCTGGGTGGCCGACCAGCGCCGGTACGCGCGGTGCAGATCGGTGGGCGGATGCCAGGCGCCGGTGTCGCGGCGCACCTGGGCGCGTATGAGTCCGTCGACGGTGAAGAGGGTGAGCTGCGTGGCGGCGGTGACGGCGCCGCGCCTGCCGTGCGCGGGGGCGGGTTCGGTGAGCCCTTCGGCGCCGTGCGCCTCCCGTATCCCGTCGAGGCTCAGTGAGTCGACGGGGGCGCCCAGGGCGTCCCCGACGGCGGCGCCGAGGAGCGTGCCGCGGACCCGGCTGCGGAAGTCCTGCTGCTCGGTGCGGCCCCAGACTCCGGTGGCTGCTGCGGTGCTCATCGCACCTCCTCCCCTGCTCTCCCCTGCACTTCTGCGCAGCACTGTAATCGACCGGGAACAGTCGGTTCGGTGGCGAAGAGATATCTGAAGAGTCGCCCCTGAGATCACTTTTGACCGGCCTTCACGGGCTCTCTTTATCCGCCTTCAGAGGGATCGCGAAATGTCCATGGAATGGCCACATGGGGAGAGGTGTCCGGTCGTTTCGCCGATGAGTGAACTACGGCGGTTGGGGCGGGAGTTGTCCAATGGGAAACCCGGGACTTCGTAACGGAAATGTCCGGGCGTCGTAACGATGAACCTGCGGTGTACAACCGCTTGCCCCAGGCGCCTGTCTCCTCCTGTGTCACACCTTGTGTCACAGCAGTTTTCCCCACAGGAGGATCAGTGCGACGTTCACTCATAGCCGCAGTCGCCGTCACCGCGCTCGCGACGCCGTTCGCCCTCGTGGCCACGGCCGGTTCAGCCAGCGCCGCCCCCACCGCGGCCGCCAAGCCGGTGACCGACTTCAACCATGACGGATACGCCGACCTCGCCATCTCCGCCCCCGGTGGCACCGTCGACGGCGTGGCCGGCGCGGGCTACGTCTCCATCGTGTACGGCTCGGCGTCCGGCGCCGACACCGCGCACCCCAAGCAGATCGACCGCACCACCCCCGGCGTACCCGCCGACCCCGAGGAGAACGGCCGCTTCGGCACCTCCACCGCCGGCGACCTCGACGGTGACGGCTACACCGACCTCGTCGTGAACAACGGCAAGGTCGACGCCGTGGTCTGGGGTTCCGCCGCCGGCCTGACCAAGGGCGGCCCGCTGGTGGGCGATTACACGGACCAGCTGAAGGCCGGCGACTTCAACGGCGACGGCAAGACCGACCTCGTCACCAACAACCAGTCCAAGATGGAGGTGCGCTACGGCCCGTTCACCCGCGACGGGAAGCCCGCCTCCACCTCGTCCGTCGAGAACGGCGACGACGGCCCCCAGGACCTCATCGTGGGCGACGTGACCGGTGACGGCGCCGACGACCTCGTCACGGGCCACGCCATGGAGGAGATGCAGCACTCCTCGCGCCTGTGGAAGGGCACCAAGGACGGCCTCTCCAAGACGTCGACGGCGACCAAGAAGTTCACGACGAACGGCGTCATCGCCGACGTGAACAAGGACGGGTACGGCGACCTGGTGGCCCACGAGGTCGACGAGGTCTCCGAGACCCAGGTGTACGACGCGGGCGCGATCCGGGTCATCTACGGCTCCAAGGACGGCTTCTCCACCCGCACCGCGAAGATCGACCAGGACACCGCGGGCGTCCCGGGCGCCGGCGAGGCGGCGGAGATCAACGGTCCGGAGTACGGCGACCAGTTCGGTTACTCCATCACCGCGGGCGACGCCACCGGCGACGGTTACGCCGACATCGCGGTCGGCGTGCCCGGCGAGAACCTCGGCAACGTCGCGGACGCCGGTGCGGTCGTCCTGCTCAAGGGCGGCGCGAACGGCCTGACCGGCACCGGCGCCCAGGCCTTCAACCAGGACACGGCGGCCGTCCCCGGCGTCTCGGAGAAGGGCGACTACTTCGGCGAGGAGGTCCAGCTCACCGACGTGAACAAGGACGGCCTCGCCGACCTGACCGTGGGCGTGCCGCAGGAAGACGGCACGACCAAGGACTCGGGCGCCGCCTGGCTGTTCCGTGGCGCCAAGACGGGCCTGACGACGACCGGCATCACGTCGTTCAGCCCGTCCTCCCTGGGCACCCCGGAGGCAGGAGCCCGCTTCGGCTCCAGGATCACCCGCTGACCCCTGCCCCTGCGGACTCCGGCCAGGGGCTCCTGACCCCCGAGAGCCCCTAGTCGAGAACCGGCAGCAGTTCCGGGAGGTGGCCGTCCGAAGCGGCGGCCGCCTCCTGGCGCTCCCGGGGCACCTCTCCGTACAGCGTCGTCCGTGGTTTCGCCGGACGCCCGGCCTCGTCCGCGATCGCGACGAGGTCCTTGACCGAGCGGTACGAGCCGTAACTGGAGCCCGCCATCCGGGAGATGGTCTCCTCCATCAGCGTGCCGCCCAGGTCGTTCGCCCCCGAGCGCAGCATCTCCGCCGCCCCCTCCGTGCCCAGCTTCACCCAGCTGGTCTGGATGTTCGGGATGTGCGGGTGGAGCAGGAGCCGCGCCATCGCGACCACCGCGCGGTTGTCCCGCGTCGTCGGTCCCGGGCGCGCGATGCCCGCCAGGTACACCGGGGCGTTCGTGTGGATGAAGGGCAGCGTCACGAACTCCGTGAAGCCCTCCACACCCTTGGACAGCGCGTCCTGCTGCATCTTGGCGAGGGTGCGGAAGTGCCCGAGCCAGTGCCTGGGCTGGTCCACGTGCCCGTACATCATCGTGGACGACGAGCGGATGCCCAGCTCGTGGGCCGTGCTCACGACCTCGATCCAGGTGGCCGTGGGCAGCTTGCCCTTGGTCAGGACCCAGCGCACCTCGTCGTCGAGGATCTCCGCCGCCGTGCCGGGAATCGAGTCCAGGCCCGCTTCCTTCGCCGCGCTGAGCCAGTCCCGTATCGACAGACCGGTCCGTGTCGCGCCGTTCACGACCTCCATCGGCGAGAAGGCGTGCACGTGCATGCCCGGCACGCGCTCCTTCACGGCCCGCGCGATGTCGAAGTACGCGCTGCCGGGCAGGTCGGGGTGGATGCCGCCCTGCATGCACACCTCGGTGGCACCGACGTCCCACGCCTGCGCGGCACGGTCGGCGACCTGGTCAAGGGAGAGCGTGTACGCGTCCGCGTCGGTCCTGCGCTGGGCGAAGGCGCAGAAGCGGCAGCCGGTGTAGCAGACGTTCGTGAAGTTGATGTTCCGCGTGACGATGTACGTGACGTCGTCGCCGACCATCGTTTTGCGCAGGTCGTCAGCGATGCCGCACAGCGCGTCGAGCGCGGGCCCGTCCGCGTGCAGGAGCGCGAGCGCCTGCTCGTCCGTCAGGCGCGTCGGATCGTCGGCGGCCGTCTTGAGCGCCGCCCGCACATCACCGTCGATGCGGGACGGCACCATGCCGGGCGCGGCCTGCTCGCGCAGGGCCTCCCAGTCGCCGTACACCTCGTCGAAGTCGTCGCGCCGGTCGGACGTACGGCCCGTCGTGTCGATCGTGCGGTGCAGGTCGGTGCGGCCGGAGGAGGCCACGTACCCCTCGTCGGGCTCCTGCCAGGGCAGGCCTGCGGGGCGGGCATCGGGGTTCGCGAGGCCCGTCTCCGGGTCGACGAGGGCGCGCACGTGCGGGAGGAGACGGGGGTCGAGCCAGGGTTCGCCGCGCTCGATGAACTCCGGGTAGATCGTGAGGCGTTCACGCAGCTCGAAGCCCGCTTCGGCGGTCTTCTCGGCGAGTTCGTCGATGTGCGGCCAGGGCCGCTCCGGGTTCACGTGGTCGGGCGTGAGGGGCGATACGCCGCCCCAGTCGTCGATGCCCGCGCCGATGAGCAGCGCGTACTCGGCGTCCACGAGGTTCGGCGGGGCCTGGATGCGGGCGCTGGGGCCCAGGATGTGCCGGGACACCGCGATGCACGCGGCCAGCTCCTCCAGCTCGGCGTCCGGCATGCCGCGCATGGCCGTGTCCGGCTTGGCGCGGAAGTTCTGGACGATGACTTCCTGGATGCCGTGGTACGAACGCTGCGTCGAGCGCAGCTTGAAGAGCGCGTCCGCCCGCTCCTCGTACGACTCGCCGATCCCGATGAGAACACCGGTGGTGAAGGGGACGTTCGAGCGTCCCGCGTCCTCAAGGACCCGCAGCCGCACGGCGGGCTCCTTGTCGGGCGAGCCGTAGTGCGGGCCGCCGGGCTCGCTCCACAGCCGGGTCGCCGTCGTCTCCAGCATCATGCCCATGGACGGCGCCACGGGCTTGAGCCGCTGGAGGTCGGTCCAGGTCATGACGCCCGGGTTGAGGTGCGGGAGCAGGCCCGTCTCCTCAAGGACGCGGATCGCCATCGCGCGGACGTAGGCGAGGGTGTCGTCGTAGCCCTCCGCCTCCAGCCACTCGCGCGCCTCGGGCCAGCGGTCCTCGGGCCGGTCGCCGAGCGTGAACAGGGCTTCCTTGCAGCCCATTTCGGCGCCGCGCCGCGCGATGTCGATGACCTCGTCGGGCGACAGGAACATCCCGTGCCCCTCGCGCCGCAGCTTGCCGGGGACGGTCACGAAGGTGCAGTAGTGGCACTTGTCCCTGCACAGCCGCGTCAGCGGGATGAAGACCTTCTTCGAGTACGTGATGACGCCCGGCCGTCCCGCCGCCGCGAGCCCCGCGTCACGCACCCGCGCGGCGGACGCGGCGAGGTCCTTCAGATCGTCGCCGCGCGCCTGGAGCAGCACGGCGGCCTCCGCGGTGTCGAGCGCGACGCCGTCCCTGGCGCGTTTGAGTGCGCGGCGCATGGCGTTGGCGGTGGGCCGTGCCGGCGCGGGGGTCGGCTCCTGGGGTGCTTTGTCCTGCGGCGCGCTGTTGGTCATGCGTCCGAGCATACGAGCGACCTCCCACAGAAACAGCTACAGGTCAGTGCTGGTTACGGGCCGGCCGTCCGGGGCAGGTGTGCGGGGCACGTATCGCTGGAACCCGTCGAGCGCGCGCAGCACCTCCGTCTCTCCGCGCGCCGGTAGCTGCACGATGACCTCGTCGATGCCTAGCTCTTCGTAGTGGGCGAGCTTGCCCTCGGTCGGCTCGACGGCGGAGAGCGCCACGTACAGGTCGCCGGGTTTCCGGCCCGCGTCGGCCCAGGCGGCACGGAGTGCGGGGAGCGCTTCGCGAAGACCGGCCCCGCCGATGGGCAGCCAGCCGTCCGCGTACTCCGCGATCCGCGCGAACAGCTTGGGGCCCGCCGCTCCCCCGATGAGCGTGCGGGGCGCACGCACCGGCTTCGGGTGGACCTCGCTGGCACGCACGCTCGCGAACTCGCCCTCGTACGCCGTCGGTCGCTCGGCCCACAGCGCCCGCATGACCGCCATCCGGTCCCGCACGAGCGCGTGCCGCGTGCGCCACTCGACGCCGTGGTCGGCGGCCTCCTCCCTGTTCCAGCCGAAGCCGATGCCGAGGGTGAGACGGCCGCCGCCGGAGAGGTGGTCGAGGGTCGCGATCTGCTTGGCGAGGTCGATGGGGTCGTGCTGTCCGACGAGCGTGATGTTCGTGCCGAGGCCAAGGCGGTCGGTGACGGCGGCGGCCTGGGCGAGGGCGACGAAGGGGTTGAGCATGCGGGCGCACTCGGGCGGGAGTTCACCGCCGGGGTAGGGGGTCTCGCGGGACACGGGGATGTGGGAATGCTCGGGGAGGTAGAGCCCCGCGAAGCCTCGCTGTTCCAGCTCGCGGGCCAGGCGGACAGGGGTGATGGTCTGGTCGGTGAGGTAGAGCGTGGCGGCAACGCGCATGTGGTGGCCTCCGGTCACGTCGTCGTACGCGGCCGTGTGATGCGCGCACGGCCTGCTCGTACGGGAGCGGGGCTCACTTACTAGCCGTCAGCGGCGCAGGAGTCCATGCCGGGCCCGTGTGTCCCTTCCGGCGCCGGTGGTACGCGACCGTGACCGCGACGAGCAGCGGGGCCCACACGACGAGCGGCGCGTAGCAGGCCACGAGCACCGCCTGCTTGACGGGGTGGTCCGTGACGCCGGACCCCAGGTCCGCGTACTGGGCGTAGGCGGACCAGCCCAGGAGCCCGAAGAGGCCGACCGCGCCCAGCAGCGCCGGAACCACGGCGGCGAGCGGCCGCACCTCGCGCCCGCCGAGCAGCGGTATCCACCCCGGCACCACTTCGCCCCAGCCCCGCACCAGGCCGAGGGTCAGCAGGGCGAGGCACTCGGCGACGACGCTGAGCCCGAGGACGTAGACGATCTCGGCCCAGTCACCGACGGGCTCGTCCGCCACCGGAAGCCCGGCGGCGAGGGCGACGCGCCACAGGCCGGAGGGGAGGGTGGCGAGGGGGACGGCGTGGGCGGCGATCACGGCCCAGCGGGGGACGTCCGGCAATGCGCTCATCTTCAACATGCGAGTCATGCTGTCCGCGGGGCCGGGGCCGTCACATCGACGTACGGGCCGATCGGCGCGCGCACGCCTCCGCCGCACGGGGGAGCGGGGGATACGACCGCCGCACGCGCCTAGGCGCGCGGCCCCGGGTGGCCTAGGATCCGCCGGAATCGACTGAATCGGCGCAATCGACGGAATCGGGGGATTCCTCATGCGACTTCGACTTCGACTTCGTTTCGCGACCGTACTGCTGCTGCTCGGGACGCTGCTGGGGGGTGCGGCTTCCGCGGGGGCGTACGCGGCCGCTCCAAGGGTCGTACCGGCTTCGGACACGGCTCCTGCTTCGACGACGTACGCGACAGGAGCCGTCACCGTCCGGACGGACACCAAGGCGGCGGACGAGTCCCAGTCCAAGCCCAAGAAGACGAAAAAGAAGAAGAAGTCCAAGGGCGGGGTCGGGCTGATCATCGGAATCATCGCCGTCATCGCGATCATCATCGTCGTCATGATCGCCGTCCGCCGCGTTCGCAAGGCCCGCGGCGGCCGCTGAAGCACGGCAGAGAGCGGCGCAGGCCCGACACCACCCGTAAGTCTGTCAATTGCCTTCCCTTGCGCCCGAGTTCACGGCTCAATACCAGGGTTGCCCTGCAGTCCCTTCCGACACCCCTGGGAGCCGACACATGTGCGAGGACGAACACCACCGGACCAGATCCGCCAACACGCCCCTCAACCGGCGCGGTCTGCTCGTGACGGGAGCCGCCGCCGCGCTTACGTTGAACAGCGTGAGCTTCGCGAGCGCCGCAGGGCGTGAATCCGGAAGTGGCGACGAGACCAAGGTGGTGCGCGGGACGCTGCCCACCGGGTCACCCGACTTCGTGTACCTCCCGGTCGAAGTCCCGGACGGGGTACGGGAGATCCACGTCGCGTACACCTACGAGAAGGTCACCGTCCCCGCGGGCACCCAGAACAACGCCCTGGACATCGGCGTCTTCGACCAGCGCGGCACGGCCCTCGGCGGCAAGGGCTTCCGGGGCTGGTCGGGCGGCGCGCGCACGGAGTTCTTCATCCGCGCCGACGAGGCCACCCCCGGCTACATCCCGGGCCCGGTCAAGGCGGGCACCTGGAACATCGCGCTCGGCCCGTACACCGTCGCCCCGCAGGGCCTGCCCTACGTGGTCACGATCACGCTCAAGTACGGGGAGCCCGGCAAGACGCCCAAGCCCGTCTATCCGCCGGAGCGGGCGAAGGGGCGTGGCCGCGCCTGGTACCGCGGCGACTGCCACCTGCACTCCTGGCACTCGGACGGCAGGCGCACCCCGGCCGAGATCGCGGCGCTCGCGCGGGCCGCGGGCCTGGACTTCATCAACTCCTCCGACCACAACACGCACTCCTCGCACGCCCACTGGGCGGCAGCGGCCGGCGACGACCTCCTGGTCATGCTGGGCGAGGAGGTCACCACGCGCAACGGCCACGTGGTCGCCCTCGGCACGGACCCGGGCACGTTCATCGACTGGCGCTACCGCGCCCGCGACAACCGCTTCGGCAAGTTCGCCCGCGAGGTCCGCGACGCGGGCGGCCTCGTCGTGCCCGCCCATCCGCACGGCACCTGCATCGGCTGCAACTGGAAGTTCGGCTTCGCGGAGGCGGACGCGGTGGAGGTGTGGAACGGCGCGTACACCCCGGACGACGAGGTGTCACTCGCCGAGTGGGACGGCACGCTGGTCGCGTCGGTGAGGGGCCGCAAGCCGTGGATCCCGGCCACGGGCAACAGCGACGCCCACCGCGACCCGGACCCCGTCGGCACCCCGCAGACGGTGGTCCTCGCGGAGTCCCTGACTCGCGACGCCATCCAGGCGGGCATCCGCGCGGGCCACAGCTATGTCGCCGAGAACAAGAACGTCGCGGTCAAGTTCACGGCCACCGGCGGCAAGGGCAAGCAGGCGGGTATCGGCGACCGTCTCTACGTCGAGCAGGACGCCCCGGTGAGTGTCCGTCTGGACGTGACGGGCGCCCCCGGCTGCACGATCCACTTCGTGACGGACCAGGGACCTCTCTTCACGGCCCCCGCGCTGCCCTCATCCGGTTCCGGGACGGCGGAGTGGCGGACGACGCCTTCGTACGCGGCGTACGTACGGGCCGAGGTCCGCCACGCGCCGGTGACGCCGGGCCTTCCCGGCCCGCTGGCCGCCTTCACGAACCCGATCTTCCTGGGCCGGAGCTAGCAGGCTGACGCGGGCCGTGACCGCCTGACCGCCGGTGGGGGCGGGCCGCGCAGTTCCCCGCGCCCCTGAGGCAGCGGCTTCGCCGCGCCTTTCAGGGG